>NZ_JFAO01000062.1:0-15781 GCF_006408945.1 Bifidobacterium sp. UTBIF-78 | reverse complement strand
CAACATCTGCCATTTGTTACGCACCTTTCAAACATATGCAGCAATTCTGAAATCACGCACACGCAATGTTCGCTTTGCCTATCCTACTTGAAGCCCGGCATGACCAGCCTGAATGCGACTGGCTTGGACCTACGCCACGCTTACAATGGGAGCCATACTGTAAATATCCGCATCAACTTGTGATTCGAGGAACTTCATGCCCCAGTCTCCGGAACACCGTGATTCCACTACGCTCAATTCTGAAGAAGTTTTCACTCCTCATAACATCATCGTGACCGGCGGCTGCGGCTTCATCGGTTCGAATTTCGTGCATTACGTGTACAACAATCATCCGGACGTGCATGTCACGGTGCTGGACGCGCTCACCTACGCGGGCAATCTGGAGAACATCAAGTCGATTCTGGGCGATCGGGTGGAGTTCGTGCACGGCAACATCTGCGATGCGGAGCTGCTGGACAGGCTGGTGCCGGGGCATGACGCGATCGTGCATTACGCGGCGGAGTCGCATAACGACAATTCGATCGCCAACCCGGAGCCGTTCCTCAAAACTAATGTGGAGGGCACGTTCCGTCTGCTGGAGGCGGCGCGCAAGTACGATGTGCGCTACCATCATGTGAGCACGGACGAGGTGTATGGCGACCTCGCGTTGGATGATCCGGCGAAGTTCACCGAGGAGACCCCGTACCACCCGTCCAGCCCGTATTCGTCGACGAAGGCGTCGTCGGACCTGCTGGTGCGTGCGTGGCATCGCACGTTCGGCATCCGTGCCACGATTTCGAACTGCTCGAACAACTATGGTCCGTATCAGCATGTGGAGAAGTTCATCCCGCGTCAGATCACGAACATCCTCGACGGCCTGAGGCCGAAGCTGTACGGCAACGGCTCGAACGTGCGCGACTGGATCCACACGGACGACCACTCCACCGGCGTGTGGACGATTCTGACCAAGGGCCGCATCGGCGAGACCTATCTCATCGGCGCGAACGGCGAGCGCAACAACCTGACGGTCCTGCGCGACATCCTGACCGTGATGGGCAAGTCGCCGGATGATTTCGACTGGGTGAAGGACCGTCCGGGCCACGACCGCCGCTACGCGATCGACGCGACCAAGCTGCGCACCGAGCTGGGCTGGGAGCCGACGCACACGGACTTCCAGAAGGGCTTGGAGCAGACCATTAAGTGGTATACGGACAACCGCGCGTGGTGGGAGCCGGCCAAGGCCGCCACCGAAGCCAAGTACAAGCAGCAGGGACAGTGACTCGTCGGATTTAGACGATAATGGCTCCCCTCTCTCTGAGGGGAGCTGGTGGCGAAGCCGACTGAGGGAAGTACGGGAGCGCGGCGTGGTGCCGGCACCCCTGCGAACGGACCAGCCAAGGCGGCGCCCCCCGTAAAAAGCAAAGCCGAAAACGTGTATGTGAGGAGTGGATCATGTCATTTGAATTCGAGAAGCAGCTCAAGGTCACGGAGACGAACATTCCGGGCCTGCTGGTGTTCGATCTGCCGGTACACGGCGACAATCGTGGCTGGTTCAAGGAGAACTGGCAGCGTGCGAAGATGACCGCGCTTGGTTTGCCGGATTTCGGCCCGGTGCAGAACAACATCAGCTTCAACGCCACCAAGGGCGTGACGCGCGGCATCCACGCGGAGCCGTGGGACAAGTACATCAGCATTGCGGCCGGTGAGATCTTCGGCGCGTGGGTGGACCTGCGCCCGGGCGAGAGCTTCGGTCAGGTGTATACGACCCGTCTGGATCCGAGCAGGGCGATCTACGTGCCGCGTGGCGTGGGCAACAGCTTCCAGGCGCTCGAGGACGGCACCGTGTACACGTATCTGGTGAACGCGCACTGGAGTCTGGAGCAGAAGAAGACGTACACGTTCGTCAACCTCGCCGACCCGGAGCTGAACATCCAGTGGCCTATCCCGCTGGAGGAGAGCGAGCGCAGCGAGGCGGACCTGCATCACCCGATGCTCAAGGACGCGAAGCCGATGGCCCCCAAGCGCACGTTGGTGACGGGTTGCAACGGGCAGCTGGGCCACGCGATCCGCGCCTACGCCGAGGCGCACGACCTGCATGGCTTCGAATACACGGACATCGACACGTTCGACTTCTCCGACCCGGCCGCGTACGAGCGGTTCGATTGGAGCCTGTACGGGACGATCATCAACGCCGGCGCGTTCACGGCCGTGGACAAGGCCGAGACCCCGGAGGGCCGTCCGGTCGCGTGGAAGGCCAACGCGCAGGGTCCGGCATTGCTGGCCCGTGTGGCCAAGGACCATCACATCACGCTCGTGCATGTGAGCTCGGACTACGTGTTCGACGGCACCGTCGAGCAGCACACGGAGACCGAGCCGTTCGCGCCGCTCGGCGTATACGGCCAGACCAAGGCCGCCGGCGACATCGCCGTGGCCAACGCGCCCGAACACTACATCCTGCGTTCCAGCTGGGTGATCGGCGAGGGCCACAACTTCGTCAAGACCATGATGACGCTCTCCAACCGCGTGGCCGACCCGTCCGACAAGCTCAACGAGGTGACCGTGGTGGACGACCAGTACGGGCGCCTCACCTTCACCAAGGATATGACGGAGGCGATCTTCCACCTGCTCGACTCGCACGCCCCCTACGGCACCTACAATCTCACCGGAAGCGGCAAGGTCAAATCCTGGGCCGACATCGCCACCGCCGTGTTCGAACAAACCAACCACAACGGCGACAAGGTCAAGCCGATCACGACCGCCGAATACTTCGCCAACGCGAAGAACCCTGTAAGCCCGCGCCCCGTGCATTCCGCACTCGACCTGACCAAAATCGAGGCCACCGGATACACACCCGCCAACTGGGCGGAATCTCTGAAAACGTATGTGTCACAACACATCAGCGAATAAAGCATGCGACACTCATCCCTTATCGCTTTCCATATATGGGAAGACCTCTTACTTTGAGCCATAAGGCAAAGAGCGTGCTAATTCCAACTGTTTCTGATGGAGTTAACACGCCCTTTGCCTTTTGCAATAGAGACGCTCATGAAAGCCACGAATAGGTCGCCTCTTGTCAAAAGTTTTGAGTTAAGCAGCAGCGACAATCCTCATGTTTTTACGACCGCAGTCACATCTTTCACTAATTTTTATAGTGTGACAAATACCGTCAGAATCGGTATAAACACTACTTCAGCGCAATCCAAGCCACACTTTCTTGCGTCCAGCCAGCGGCGCCGACGTTCTCGTACTCATCAAAGTTAGTCGTGAATACATGTTCGCCGCTGTTTGGATTGTAAAGGCGGTACACAGGAACATCACCGTTGTCGGATATATGCCACGCAATGCCCTCGTCGCGCCATCCGCTGCTGGTCAAACTACGGGCTTCAGTCTGGCTCATCGTATAGTGGTGGGTACCGTTATTCGGGTTATAGACGCGGTACACCGGGTATCCCTTGGAAGACACAGTGAAAGACACGTTCTCATACCGCCAGCCCGCGGCCACTAGACCGTCGGACTCGGACTTGGAAGTGGTGTAGTGGTGAAGACCGTTGTTCGGGTTATATATGCGATAGACCGGGGTCTCCGTACCGCCTTGCTCCGGCTTGGAGGAACCATCATTAGAGTTCGCGACGAGTAGCTTATAGTTGACGAGGGAAGCAATATACGCATCCACAGTCACGCCTTTGTCACTCGAGGAACCGGCGAAATTCTGAGCGGCGTAGGAACCGGAAATGCCATAGCCGGTGACATTGTACGCTGAGTTAGTGATGTTGAGGTAGTGCCCGACAATATTTTCGTCACGAATGTGGAAGTCATAAGCCGCCTTTTCCTTGACATACCAACCGGCGTAAGGATCCAGATAACCAAATGCGATATTCTGTCCAGCCGAAGTATAGCTGCCATAGTCGAACGGATCGTAATTCTGATGTTCCATACTGTTCTTGGAATACATCTCATCAGAAGCAGTCTCCGCCATCGCCGTGATGAGATAGCTCACACGCAATGGAGCAAGACCACGGAAATTGTTATCCGTAGCGCGCAGTACATTCCCGCGCTTAAGAGCCAGGGCAGCCTTAATGGCATTGTCAATCGATGTCGCCGAATTGGCATCGCCTAAGCGCAAATACTGTGCACGTGATGGATCGGCACGCACCTGATCGAACCATGCGACTGCATCCTCCGCCCCGATGTACTCGTAATACCCGAGCATGCTGTTGCGAATCTGCGAATCGGAGCTGACTGATTTCATACTCGTGAATGCCGAAATCGTTGAATCAGAAACAGGGTTTTCGTCTGCGAAAGCAGTGGAGACCGGGCCGGCGATGGTCAGTGCGGCCACGGCTGCAATCGAAACCGCGGCCTTGCCAATAGAACGGATTATCATGATTCCCCCTTCTCGGGATTTCCTCACGGCGGCCTCTGCCCTATGGTGCTTTGCCACCTATTTCCAACTCAGATTTTACCGTTCATGCATCATCATGAAAATGCACCATTTAAACGTTTTCTGTCTACAGGGAATTCCTCAGGCAAGACGGAAAGTCCTCCAGCTCATCTTGTTGGCAGAAGAACGAGAAGTTGACCTGCGTGCCAGCATGATAATGAGCATCACTTCGAAGAAAACCCGCAAAAGGTTACTCCAACTGAAGTATGCTGAAAAAACTATACCGATGAGGTTATAGAAGAAAGGAACCGTTATGTCTACACATCACGCATGCACAGATAGACGCATGAGGGGCACGGCCCATAGGTTGCTTGCTGCGCTCGTTGCGGTTATAGGCGCCGTTTCTCTTACATTCGGGTTGGCACCCACTTCGTTCGCCGAGGATTCAGGTGGTACCGTCGACATGTATCGTATGTACAATCCGAACAGTGGCGAACACTTCTATACGGGTAAGACCACGGAACGGGACCAGCTGCGCGGATCGGGATGGAAGTATGAGGGCGTAGGCTGGGTCGCTCCGGCACAATCGGATACGCCAGTGTATCGTCTGTACAATCCAAACGCCTCGGATCACCACTACACTACATCCGCCGAAGAGCGCGACCAGTTACTTCAAGCCGGTTGGACGGATGAGGGTATCGGATGGTATTCATCGGACACCAACCGCGGTTTCACCGTGTATCGTCAATATAATCCGAACGCGAAATCTGGCGCGCACAATTATACACTGGACAGCGGCGAAGCCAGCAATCTGATTGCCCACGGTTGGCGTGACGAAGGCGTTGCCTGGTACGCGATTGGCGGTGCGACTCCGGCACCGGTCGACCCTACTCCTACGCCAGCTCCTAAGCCTAATCCCAATCCGAATCCAACACCCACGTTGCCCGGAAGGCAAGTAACGCCGGGGGCGCACTGCAAGAAAATCGAGGTTGGCCAACTCGGAACTGCCCACGGCAAAATCTACGTATGCAAGTACGGTGCCGGAGACAAGATTCCTCGCTGGTATCCGCGTTAGCTCCCCCATTTAACAAAGGAATGGGGCCGCTCTTATCGAGCAGCCCCATTCACATCAGATTATAGGATGGTAAGCAATCACTCAGCAGAGGAACCCTGCCAAGCTACCTTCTCCTGACGCCAGCCGGCGGCGCCGACGTTGTTGTACTCGTCCTTGTCGGTGGTGTACACATGCTCGCCGGAGTTCGGGTTGTACAGACGGTAGACGTCCACGGTGCCCTTGGTGTCGGTGTACCAAGCCGGATCCTTGGCGGACTCGTCCTTCCAACCGGCCTTGATTAGGTCGTTGTGTTCCTTCTCGTTCACGGTCCAGTTGTGGGTGCCGTTGTTCGGGTTGTATTCACGGTAGACCGGCTTGATGTCCGGGTTCTTGGCGTCGGCCTTGGCGGACTGGAAGGCGATGCCTTCGTAGTTCCAGCCCTGACGCACCAGAGAGGCGATTTCGTCGGTGCTGGTGGTGTAGTGGTGCAGGCCGGAGTTCGGGTTGTACGCACGGTAGACCGGCACGGTCTTGGCGTTCGCGTCGGCGACGACCGAGGCCTCGGGCTGGCCGAACTCGATGTTGGTGATCTTGCCGTTGGCGGCCACGGTCACCTTGGCGCTGTAGGCCTTGGCAAGGTTCAGACGCTGGTAGCCCTCAGAGGAGGCGTCCAGCGGGTAGCCGGAGTCGATCTCGGAGGCAGCGAGCACCTGACGACGCTGGTCGGCGGTCAGGGTCGGGAAGGTAGTGTACAGCAGGTTCTCGGCGCCTTCGGGCACGACCGGGTCCTGGCCGGCCTTGCCCGTCTGGGAGAAGTTGTAGGTCAGGCGGTTGGTGTACACGTCGATGGCGGACGCACGGTCGGTGACGGCCTTCTTGGAGACGGCGTCGACGAAATCGTTCGTGTAGCCGTCAGCGGCGTTGGCGCCGAGGTTGTTCACGCACTCTTGGACGGTGTCGTAGTTGTTGGCGTGCTCGGTGGCGTGCTTGTCGGCCACGCACTTGGAAGCCAGGTAGCTCTGCAGCTCGTTGTACGCCGGAATCAGTTTCGAGGAGCGGAACTGGGTATCGGACCAACGGGCCGTGTTGCTGGCCTCGCCGTCGATGCGGCCACCCATGATGTCGAGCGGGTAGTGCACGCCGAGCACGATGCGGTTGTTGCCGGCCTCGGAGGCGCGGGTCACGATCTCAGGGCCGAGCTGGGGCACGAGCGTGGCCAGCGCAATGCCGCCGGAGTAGGCGTAGGTGGTGTGGCCCGACGGGAAGGAGCCGGAGGTCAGGAAGCCATCGTAGCCGGCGTCGTGCTTGGCACCGTCCGCGCTGGTCCACACCGGCACGCGCACGATGTTGACGGACTTGTCAAGGCCGGCGGCCACGTAGCCGGCGTTCGTGCGATCCACGAACGGACGCGGGTGGTTGAACGTCACCTTCGCGCTGCTGGTGTCGAGGTAGTCGGCCATGAGGGAGACGCTGTAACCGGTCTTCGGATCGGTGTGGTCGCTGATCAGCAGCTGGTAGGTCAGCGGCAGGGAGCCGTTCGCAAGGCCTTCGGAGAAGTACTGGCTGAGCACCGGGCCCAGGGAATCGGGCAGGGTTTCGGCCATCTTGTAGTCGGAATCGATGAGAGCGCGCTGCTGCTGGGCGGTCGGCGTGGTGGTGCCGTCGCCCTGAGCGTCGGCCTTGGCCGCGGTGTTGTTGATGTTCTGGGTCATCGCGTCGTTGTTGCGAAGCACTTCGGCGTTCTTCACCACGCCCTTGCCGAACGTGCTGGGGTCGTTCTTGTCGAACGAGTTGGACGGCAGGTAGTAGTTGTCGTAGTCGGCCAGCAGCTTGACCAAATCAGGCTGGGTGGCGTCGGACGGATAGGTTTCGGCCGCGTTCGCGGTCATGCCACCGGTGGCGAGCATGGCCAGTGCGGCGACGCTCGCGGCTGTTCCCATGAACAGCTTGGACTTCATCGTGTTCTTCATGTTTCTCCCGTTCCTTGTGGAAGGTTCCGAGCGGCTTCTTATGACAACCTGCAATGCAGGCCGTCGCGCAGCCGCTTAAACACGAATGCCGATGACGTCCGCAGACATCATCGGCATATCGGCACTTCCAGTTGTAGACGCATATTTTAACTTTGAAGCTTGAGTCAGAGATTGCTCATACGCATGAAACTTAAAATTCATATTTGCAGGCAGCAATTCAGGCACCAGGCGTCATCGGGGGGGTAGCGTATTGATTGTTGGATGGTTACCGAATGCCGTCCATGATCGGGAACGAAGGGAGTTCTTGTGATGAGAAGATTGAGCAAGGTCGCGGCGTTGCTGGCCGCGGCAAGCATGTTGTTCGCCGGTGGG
The DNA here is from genome assembly GCF_006408945.1 of Bifidobacterium sp. UTBIF-78. Taxonomy (NCBI): domain Bacteria; kingdom Bacillati; phylum Actinomycetota; class Actinomycetes; order Bifidobacteriales; family Bifidobacteriaceae; genus Bifidobacterium; species Bifidobacterium sp. UTBIF-78. The sequence continues at coordinate 8,025 of NZ_JFAO01000062.1, read as the reverse complement.
GCCGTGGCCCATGCCGACGAGGGAGCCTCGACCACGCCGCAGGAGGCCACGCCCCAGACGCTGCAGACCACTCCCCGCGCAGCCGCGAATGATGACGAGGCCAAGTGGAACGCGGTGAAGATCACGGGCGCGACCGTGGAGGACGTCGGCGCGCATTCCGCCGGTCTGAAGCTCACGTACACGGTCGACCCGGCGTACAAGGATCAGATCAAGTCGATCTGCCCCGTCGTGGACGTGTATGACATCAGCCGATTCAAGTATGATGGCCCCCAAGGCGCCAAACTCATGTGGGCCAGCGGCGGCTTTGGCTGGGATTCCCCGTGCGAGGGCATTAAGGATCCTGATGTCACGCCTTCCGATTATCAGAGGATCTTCGGCGAACAAACCTACACAGCCACCTACAACGACGGACTGTCCCTCACCCAGACCGGCCACTACTGGAACCGCTTCATTCAGGACGCTTGGGATACGGAGAAGCGTCCAACCAGCGGCACGTTCGACATGACGCTAATCGGCTTGGAGCCGAACCACTTCTATGGCAACCGCAACACGACCCCCAACATCAGTATCGACGACGTCATGCTCCAGTGGGCGGGCGCTAATCAGGACAAGATCGGCCAGACGGTGGACGTTGACATCCACCAGCTGGCAGCGAGCGTCAAAGTGGACTACACCGATGGGACCAGCAATACCGTTGATGGTTCAGACGGTTGGACCAGTGTCGGTAGGAACGCTGTGGCCGTCCCCGATTTCACGACGACGGCAGAGCCGAAGGCACCGAGTGAGGAATCGGTGCTGGGCTCCTCGAAGAACGATATGACCTCTCAGGATGGCAACGCGAAGCAGGATTCCGTGTACCGCCTGTACGTGAAGAACCTGTCCGCGGAGTGCAAGGCGCAGCTCGACGCAGGCAAGCCGAACCCGTGCGTGTGGTACGGCTACATCTACTCCACCCCGACCGCACTGACCGATCCGTCGGGCGCCCCATACGTGGAGGTCCAGAAGGACGACAAGGCCACCGACCCGGCCAAGCAGTACTACGTGGACGTGTACATCCCCAAGACCGTGGCCGACGGCGAGCACAAGATCGCCCTGACCGACGGACAGGGCAAGCTGCAGGGTTGGACTCCGGTGACGGTGGGCGAGGGCACGCCCGCCGAGCAGACCGCGCAGAAGCTGTACGAGGAGTGGGGCGACCCGATCGTGGACACCACCTTGCAGGCGGGCCGCGGCGAACTGTCGAACCCGGACGACTACACGAAGGAGTCCCTGGACGCCTACAAGACCGCTCTGGCCGGGTTCGCCAAGAAGCTCAGCGGTGTGCAGAAGGACGCGTTGAACAACACGGACAAGGCGGCCGCCGTCGCCCTGCTCGCCAAGCAGGAGAACCTCAACGACCTGTACAACGAGCTGCACAACGCGCACGAGCAGCTGGTCAAGTACGTGACGGTGTATCGTTTGTTCAATCCGAATGAGAAGCGGGCCGGCTCCCACCACTACACGGCCAGCGCCAAGGAGCGCGACGACCTGGTGGCCGCGGGCTGGAGGGACGAAGGCACCGCGTTCGTGACCACGTCGAAGGGCGATCCCGTGTACCGCGCGTACAACCCGAATGATGGCTCGCACTTCTACACGCTGAACAAGCAGGAGTTCGACGACGCGGTCAAGGCCGGCTGGCATGACGAGGGCGTCGCCTTCCATGTGTCCAAGGACGCGAAGGTGCCCCTGTACCGTCTGTACAACCCGAACACGGGCGAGCACTTCTACACCACCAACGCCGACGAGGCCAAGGGCGACGTGGCCGCCGGATGGCGCGACGAAGGCACCGCCTGGAACGTCATCAAATAACTATAAGTCACATTAATCGAATGGCGCCGGATAATACCGGCGCCATTTTTGTAATAAGTCGTTTATAAATTACCTTGCCACTGTACACCATGCCAATTACAAAGTTGCGCAGCGTATGCAAATATATACAGACAGCATCCAATGTAGCATACAAGGAAAAACCCTGTAAGCAGCAGCGATATCGAATTATCCACCTTAAAGGAATCACCAATTCCAACTACAGCCATGATAATAAATGGAATCAATAGGTAAATAATATAACGTCCTTGCGGCTGATAATCCGTATGTAACGCATAAAATATAAACAGACCTAATGTAATCAGCGAAGCGGAGACACAGCCTATTACCATCATCCTGAATCGGACGTCCCTCCAGCGCTGCGTGACATGCGCAAGCATCAATCCGGAAACTATCCCACCGAGCAGGTAATACGACACCGTAAGCGCATAAGGTGCGGCAAAATACAACGAACCAAAATACGCGACAAAGGATTGCATGGTATCACGTACAAAATCGGAATGAAGCAGCAGTGTGACTATGCCTTGGCTATATGGATTTTGCAGCTGCTGCCCGCCGTCCTGCAACCATTGATAGTAGCGAGCCCTGAATGTAGCCATCCCAATCAGGTCATGGTAACGAATCACGTTTGCCGCGAACCACGGAAGCACCAGAACCGCTGCGAGTCCCGCAGCGGTGGCGGTCAGTTTCAATCCGCGTTTCCTGTCCCCAATATTCTGTAGATACACCGTTATCAGGAAGATGACTATGGCCATCAGAATGAAACCATAGGAATTCCAGTATCCCAGCCCACACATCGTAATGCCAAGAGCTAAGACAACACAGTTCCATGTCGTCCATCGTTGCTTCAATCCGGAAATCAGCGCATACACCAGCACACTGACACCGGACAAGGCGGCGATGTCGTTATTCATATATGACGAGAGAAACGCAAATTGCGGCCAAAAGCCAAGCAAACCCACAGCCAAGCATCTGAAGATGACTGCATTGCTCCGATTAGAAAAGACAATCGCCACACTACGATCCAACGCCAATAGCGCAATAAGCCCAAAGACTATACTGGCGAATCGTCCACTGACAAAAATCAAACTCGCGGACAGCCCAACGCTTTTGGCGATGAACATAAAGAAAGCACTAATGTAGCCCGCCAACATCTGCGGATAGAATGCATACGACCAATTTCCCAACCCATAAATCGCACATGAGTCATATCCAGATGGGAATAGATGCCCATTAAGAATGCAACGTGGGATGAGGGCCCTCATCATTTCATCAGGGCCGCCATCTTCTCTTCCCAATCCCAGCGAAAAAGCCGTATGAAAATATAATATGCCAGCAGCAACAAACAGAAGAATCTCAACCGTTTGTCCAATCCAGATTAGCGCGATTCGCTTATCGATACCCATCTTGTCAAATTCTTTGCACGTCATTCTTGTTAATCGAAAAATGCATATACCTTAATTACCTATGCAGATGCTCTTCTTGAATTAAATAGTTTGGCCGATGTTTTGTCTGCATGAAAATCCTACCGAGATATTCACCGATAATACCCAAGCTTAACAGTTGTACTCCACCCAGCACCAACACAACAATCAAAGTCGACGCATAACCCGGAACATCAATGCCTTGCACCAGTGTCCTGATAAGAACAACCAACGCATAAATTACAGCACTTATCGACACTAAGCATCCCACCCATGTTGCAATCTTCAAAGGCAGGATAGTAAAACTCGTAATACCATCCATTGCAAGGTGAAACAGTTTAATATAATTCCACTTTGTTTTACCCGCAATACGCTTATCTCTATCATAAAGAAATTCTATCTTTTTAAAACCAATCCAACTGAACAGAGCCTTGGAGTTACGCTCTGATTCATCTAGTCGCCTCAAAGCATCAATACATTTGCGGTCAAACAAGCGAAAATCACCTGTGTCTTTTTGAATAGCCACTCCGGAAACTCGCTGAAGCAATTCATAGTACCAACGACTTGTTGCCTTCTTCAGCCAGCTTTCCCCGTCCCGTGACCTTCGGCGAGCATACACGTCGTCGTATCCCTGTATCCACAGTTCAGCCATTTGAGGAATCAGCTCTGGAGGGTCCTGCAAATCGGCATCGATAATCACCATCCCATCCGTATGCACATGTTCTATTCCCGCATACATAGCCTTTTCCTTGCCGAAATTGCGAGATAGGAATATAAAGTCCACATAGGTATGCTGTGATGCATATTCCCGAATTAATTTTCTGGTATTATCGTTGGACCCATCATCAATAAACAGCAGGGTATATTCAATCTTTGGAGATAGCTTCTCAGAATTCTGGACCAAGGCGTCCATACGTTCAAACAGCGTAGGTAATGATTCCTGCTCGTCATAACACGGAATAACCACCGTCAACGTTTTGTCACTGCTTTTATCCTTTGGCTCATGCATCCTGCTCTACAACTTTCCTTATGCTATCCCACTTGCCATATTCTGACAATCACCATAAATAAACATACCCTAGAACCGCAACGCGATATCCGGTTCCCTTGTGGCATAGGGTCCTTTGACCACCCAATAGAACTACTGTGGATGAATGGCAAGGGTATGGATTGACGATCTCTGGCTAAAGAATGACGACGGCCTTCCGCCGTCGTCTACCGCGAAACGCTCCTTGGCCGCTGTGAGCGACCCGATGACTGCGCAAGTCCCCGAACGGTGGAGATCCTCCCGATACGGGAAAGGCATGCGATGGCGCTGCCGCTGGTACACCATTGAAGACGAAAAGCGCTGCCAGCACTCTAAATCCTTCCACAAGCTCGCCGACGCCGAGGCGTTCCAAGCTGGCATGGAGGACGATGTACGCCGCGGACGCTATGCCGATCCAAACAATGCGCGCAAACCATTCAGAGACATCGCTGACATGTGGTTACGATCGAAGAACCATGTGAGCGAAGGCGTACGGGCGCGTTACGAGTGCGAACTACGCGTGTATGTGAACCCGCGATGGTCCAACACCCCTATTGGGTCAATTACCCTCGACGACGTGGCCCGGTGGGTGAGCGACTTGAGCACAGGGAATTATCCCGTAAGTTTGGCCGAGGAGCGTAAGCCGAAACCACTCTCCCCCAGATCGATAAAAAGTATTGTCAAGGTGGTGTTCGCCGGCGTACTAGACTATGCGGTAAAAGCGCGGTATCTAATGACTAATCCCGCACGGGACGTGGAGATACCAAAATCCGAATACCATGACTTGATTTTCTTGGATATCCACGAAATCGAGGCACTGGCCGACGCGGCGGAACAAATCGGGAGACCTGTAGACGGCCTTATTATACGGTTCCAAAGCTATGTGGGAACACGAATCAACGAGTCATTCGCATTGCAGGTGGGTGATCTGGACCTGAACCACCGTAAGGCGCGCATCCGCCGTACATGGAAGAACAGCGCCAAAGCCCAACGTCTGGGACCACCGAAGTCAGGCAAACCACGCACAGTAGCCATTCCGAAGTTTCTCATCAAACCACTGCAGGAACAAATCAAAGGGCAACCGGAAACTGCATACGTGTTTCGTGCGGTACGCGGAGGTCATATCAATGATCACAACTGGCGGAGGAAGGTGTGGCACAAGGCCGTGGAACTGGCAAAGCTGGAAGATGTGCAGGGACTGACTCCGCACAGCCTCAGGCACTCATATGCGGCGATTGCCATTAAGGCCGGGGCGGATGTGAAGATTCTCCAACGACAGATGGGACACGCATCGGCCAGTCTGACGTTGGATGTATACGGATTCCTATTCCCGGAACGTCTGGAACAAGTTGCAGACGCGGTGGATATGGAGCGATCCATGGTGCTGGAAAGCGGCAAACGCGCGAAATCGCGGTGAGACGAAAATCGCCAAACCCGCGAACCAGTCGCAGGACGGATTGCCGGTATCGTGTCTAGGTCGTGTCTGGTTATGGTCAGGACACGAATCGAAGGCGAAGAACGGACCATTACAAAAGACGGGTCTAGATGCATCAGCAGATCAATCGCGGTCGTGTCTAATCGTGTCCATCATGCTGACAGAACGCTTACGCATCTCGCAAAAACAGATATTCCGGCACATTTCAAGTACAAGCGCAGGCTGAACCTATAGCCCTAGAAGAAAGGTTCCTGACTATGACAGGAAACAACAAGGTTTGGCGCGCGCCGCTCGCCGGCCTCGCCTCGGTCGCGATGCTCGCGACCATGGGCGTGGCCGCCGGCACGGCGAACGCGAATCCCAGCACGGATCCGTACGCGCTGCCGTCGAACACGAATTTCCAGGTGAGGGTGTTCCGCAAGGACACGCCCTACAAGGCCGAGGCGGCCACGACGTCTTCCAACTACGAGTACGGTGATACGTTCGATCTGAGCAAGGTCAGCGATCCGTACGCGGCCGACAAGACCGACGGCAAGATCCTGACCGGGTACTCGTATGATCTGGCGGGCAACGACAAGGTCGCGGACGGCAAGATCGCCGTCAAGGGCGACACCAAGTTGTACGCCCAGTACGCCGAGGCGCACACCGTCAACTTCGACATTGACGGTGACGGCACGGCCGATGCCCAGGCCGAGGTACAGGACGGCAAGTCCTTGGACGCCGCCGCCTATCGTGGCAGCGGTGCTGAGACTCTTGCAGTGAGCGCCGCCACATCGGCGGGCAAGGTGTTTGCCGGATGGAAGACGACCACGTACAAGGACTTCTCGAAGTCCGACCTGTACACGAACCAGGCCGTGAACTCCGACATCACGCTGTACCCGGTGTTCGAGACCTACTCCTCTGCCCAGGACGAGGCCAACGTGTCCGTGGTCACGTTCAAGTTGGCTGACAACGACCCTGTTGCCACTTCTAAGCTGTACACGTTCGCGGACAGCCCGTTCCCGGCCTACCGCGTCCCGAACTTCTCCGGCGTCGAGCAGTGGAGCGCCGACGGCAACAAGACCGCCTACGACTTCACCAAGGACGTCGACAACGACGCCAACCACACCTTCAACGCGGCTGACCTCGCGCTGGCCGGCTACAGCGACTTCGGCGACGGCAACTGGACCGTGACCTACGACTATGGCCACTACAACCTTGCAACGAAGTTCACGACGGATGACTTGGATTCCTCGAAGGCCGGCGCGCAGCTGTACGTGGCCGAGGGCTCCACGATCGCCGAACCGAACGACCCGGCCCAGTGGAACGCGGAGTTCACCGGTTGGTACACCGACAAGGATCTCAAGACCAAGGTCGACTTCTCCAAGCCCGTCGAGAATCTGGGCGGTTCCACCGGCGCCCGCACGCTGACCGTGTACGCCGGCTGGGACGAGGACAACATCGCCCAGGTCAACTACTACTACGGCTACAACGACGCCGCATGGAACGTTCCTGCCGCTTCCGTCAACGGTAAGGTGGCCGCCAAGACCGGCGCCGCGGTCGAGTTCGTGACCAGGGGCTCCGGCATCAAGGCCCCGACCGGCGTGGAGGACTACTTCCAGACCGCCGCCGACAAGGACCACGGCACCTACACGTCCCGCACCGTCAAGCAGTGGCTGTCCGTGGCCGATGACTCCGCCATCGAGACCGTGAAGGCCAACACTTCCGTGTACGCGAAGTGGACCGGCGCCTACGCCATCCTGCTGGACGCGAACGGCGGCGAGTTCGCCAACGGCGAGAAATACATCTACGTCACGAAGACCGACTCCCAGAAGTGGAACGAGGTCGTCGAGACCCCGACCCGCTCCGGCTACGTGCTGGACTCCAACAAGTGGTACAGCGCCGACGGCCAGTGTTACGCGAACCTGAACGACGGCAAGTGGTACTGGGTCAGTGACTCCCACGCCAACGAGCCGACCGGCGCCCTGCTTTCCGACGGTGTGCTCGACAAGCTCGTCGCCCACTGGGTCGTCGCTTCCGAGCAGGCCATCCCGGCCGCGCTTTCCGCCTACCCGCTGAACGGCGCTACCGAGGCCAGCGGCTGGGTTCCCTCTTTCGCGAACCGTCAGGCCGACTATGCTCTGTGGGCCCGTTACGCGAAGTCCGAGGCGCAGTGGAAGTCCTACGTGGACTACATCTACGACAGCCTGAAGGACGAGTACCAGTCCTACTTCCAGCTCACGGATGCCCAGAAGAAGTACGAGGCTGCCGAGGCTCTTGCTTCGAAGCTTGCT
>NZ_JFAO01000061.1:0-17081 GCF_006408945.1 Bifidobacterium sp. UTBIF-78 | reverse complement strand
GAAGAAATCGACCAGTACATGCCGTTCTTGAGATACATGGTTCTGGCTCCGGGCTCGACCTGCGGAAGCTGCACCAGCGACATACGCGGGTTGCCGGCCGCTTCGGCGTACGGCGTAATCTGCGTGGCCTGAGTGAGCATGAACGCTTGGCGTCCCTTGCCGAAATCGGTGTCGTTCATGGATGCGGTGGTGTTCTCGCTCCAGCGTTCGGCGCTGCCTTCGATGCCGCTTTTAGCCCAATCCCGCGGCTTCTGGAGGAACGCCGCCAAGGTTTCCGGCGTAATGCTGACGGTGTTGCCGTCGAAGGTGCTCTCCCCATGCTGTCGAGCCCACAGTTCAAGGCCGTAGCTGTTGTTCATGAAGATCGAGCCGATGTACTTGCCGCCGGACCGTTCGGTGACCTGTTGCGCGACCTGCTCGAACTCCTCCCATGTCCAATGGTCAGTATCGGGCAGGCTGATGCCGAGCTCGTCGAGAATGTCATTGTTGACGATCACACCGTACTGCGCGATTGTGGCGGGTGCGGCGACCTGCACACCGTCCACCTTGCCGGTGTCGCGCGTGTCGGCGTCCATATTGCCCAGATCCAGGTAATCGGAGGCCTTGTCCATGTCCAGCAATGCGTTCATCGAACCGTAGAACGCCAGATACAGCTGATCCATCTGCATGACGTCCGGTGCGTTGCCGCCGGCGGACTGCACGGCGAGCTTGTCCCAATAGCCGGTCCAGTCGGAGTATTCCATATCGACGTGGATGTTGGGATGCTCCTGCTCGAATCCCTTGACCGCTTCCTCGGTGGCCTTGACGCGGGCGTCGCCGCCCCACCAGCTCAGGCGGATGGTCACATCACCATCCGCCGGCACCACCGGCACATCGGACGCGCCGACCGAGCTGCCACACGCGGCCGTGACGCACAACGATATCGCCGCCATCACTGCGGCCAGATACTTCTTCCACAAACGCTTGAACATCATTGTTGTCCTTCATGATTGGAAATGGTATGGATGCGTGCGGCATCAAGGCACACCGAGGGAAGGCATACGAAGGTACGTCGACCGAGGGGCAACGCGGATGACGCTCCATCCATGTCATTTCCCTCCGGTGGTGGCGATTCCCTGAACCAAGTACTTCTGCCCGAACGTGAACACCAAGAAGAGCGGAATCAGCGAGACCACGCTCATCGCGAACATCGGTCCGTAACTCGACTGGGACTGCGAGTCGATGAACGTGCGCAGCGCGATCGGCACAGTGTACATATCCGGCTTGGTCAGATACAGCAACTGGCTGAAGAAGTCGTTCCACGTCCAGATGAAGGTGAAGACCGCGCAGGTGCCGATGGCCGGCTTCATCAGCGGCAGCAGAATCTGGAAGAAGATGCGCACATGACCGGCGCCGTCCAGCTTGGCCGCCTCGTCGAGGTCGCGCGGCAGTCCTCGCAGGAACTGATAGAACAGGAAGGTGAAGAAGCCGTCCATGGCGAGGAACTTCGGCACGATCAGCGGCACGAACGTGTTGATCATGTGCAACGAGTTCCACATGATGTACTGCGGGATCACGATCACATGAATCGGAATCATGAGCATGAGCAGCATGAATCCGAACAACACGCCGCGGAACCGGAAGTTCAGTCGAGCGAAAGCGTAGGCGGCCATCGAACAGGTGAGGATGTTGCCGATGATGGCGAACACGACGATGATCAGCGAGTTCAGGATGTAACGGCCGAACGGCTGGCTGAGCGCGTTCCATCCGGCCGCGTAGTTCTCCCAGAGCGGATTGGTGACCACCAATCCCATATTCGTGAAGATCTCCTCCTGCGGGCGCAGCGAGCTGGCGATCATCCACAGAATCGGATACAGCATGAGGATGGCCACGAGCAGCACCACAACCTGCTTGACCACGGCCACAATCACACGGCCGATGCTGCGGCTGCGGTTCGGACGCATGCCCGCGCCGGAGCCGAGCTCCGCATAGGCCGCATTGCCGCGATTGCCTGTGCCCAGCTCGTGAGCGGCGTGGTTCCTATCGGCTTCACCGGAGCCAATCATGGCGTTCATCGTTGCAACATCAGTCATCGTAATGCACCCAGAACTTCGAGAGAGCGAAATTGATTCCGGTCAGCAAGGCCACGATCAGCACCATGATCCATGCCAGAGCGGAGGCGTACCCCATGCGCAGCGAGGCGAAGCCCTGCTGGTAGAGGTACAGCGTGTAGAACAGCGTGGAGTCGGACGGGCCACCGGTGCCGCCGGAGACCACGTAGGCCTGCGTGAACGTCTGGAAGGAGTTGATCACGCTCATCACAAGATTGAAGAAGATGATCGGCGAGAGCATCGGCAGGGTGATCGAGCGGAACTGACGCCATTTTCCGGCACCGTCCACGCTGGCCGCCTCATACAGCTCACGCGGAATCTGACGCAAACCAGCAAGGAAGATGACCATTGGCGAGCCGAACTGCCAGACGTGCAACGCCATAAGCGTCCAGTTGGCCGTGTCCGGGTTTGCGATCCAAGACATCGACGTGTCTATGCCGAAGATGCCGAGGAACGCGTTGAACAGGCCGTCCGCACCGAATACCATCTTCCAGAGCACCGCCACGGCCACTGATCCGCCAAGCATCGACGGCAGGTAGAACGCGGAGCGGTAGAAGGCGAGCCCCCTCATGCCGCGATCAAGCAGCACGGCAAGCGCCAATGCGGCGATGAGCTGCAGAGGCACGGAGACGATCACATAGGTGAGGGTCACCTGCAATGAGCTGACAAATCGCGGATCGGCGAGCATATGCCGGTAGTTCATGAGACCCACGAACTGCGGCGGCTTGATCATGTTGTATTTGGTGAACGAAATCCCCAGCGAGTACAGCATCGGAATAAGGCTCAGGAACACCGCGCCGATCAGCCACGGAGCCAGGAACCCCAACGCCACCTTGGTGTCGGTCGGCTTGTCTTTCGGCTTGTGCCGGTTTTTGACCAGCGATCCGAATTCCGTAAACGAACTCACCGTGTCTCTCCTTCTTATCCACATCGGCTGCCCTATGTCAGCCCAACCCGCGCGGCCCCGCCTGCCTTGGCGTTCCATGAGCTGTGTTGAGGCGGCTCAGGCCGTTACCGCGTTAATGCCACGATAACGGCCTGTGATCCTACGTTGCCATTTGTTGCCATTGTTGCCAAATCGACCGGACGCCGACGCCGAGGATTCCGACAATAAGACTCCTTAATCGAACTGCCGGCGACCGGTCAATCCAATGTTCAGACGGTTACGCTCCACTGTGCATCCAGCGGCGGTTCCTCCTCGCCTTGGGTCATGTAGACGCGGTCGATGCGTACGCCGCCATTGCCGGCGAGGAAGGCGATTTCATGCGTCCCCACCGTCAAATCGACGCTGCTCAATTCGGTCCAATGCCAGATATAGCGCAGACCGAACGCCCATAGCCCCCGACCGGAGCTGTGCTCGGCCGCCGGCTGAACCTTGCCGTCCACGGACAGCCAGACCATGTCCTGGAACTTGCTGTCCACCTCGGCGTACAACCACACGCGGTAGGTTCCCGGTGTGGAGATGTTGACTCGGTAACTGATGCGCGGCGCTTCGTCCGCCTTCCAGCTGACGGCATCCCACTCCAGGCCCGCGGGCTCGGAGCGCATGGCCAGACCAGTGCCGCCATCGGTTTCCGACTGCACATGCCGCCATTCGCCCTTGCCATCAAGGGATGGCGTGGTCCATGCCGCCTCGCTGTTCAACAATGCGGTCTCCGCCTCAAAGGCAAGTACGCCATCATGTTCTCGCGGAGACTCGGCGGGCACGTAATCCAACAAATCCTTGCCGTCTGTAGTGGCCACCGGGTAGCGCGCGGCACCCAGAGCCTTCTGCGTGCGCACGGTGAAACGCTTGAACGTGGTGTCGGTGTCCCAGTAGTGCTTGCCGATCACGCCCACGCGCGGCAGAGGCACCTGCTCGGCTTCCAGATGGTAGAAGTCGCACAAATCCCTATCCAGCTCGGCGGCGGCATTCGGTGCCGGAACAGTTATCTTCGACTGGACGTGTCCGCGTCCAGTGTGATAGCTGAAGTCGGGGCCAAGGTTGCTGGCCTTGCGTTCGGTGGTGTACAGCACGATTTTGTCGTATGCGGCGTAGCTGTCAATCACATACAGGCGCAGCACATGGGCGCCGGCAGACAGATGCGGCAGGAACGTGCGGACTCGGTCGATATTGTCGAGCTTGCTGTTCTCCCAGTCGCCGATGTGCTCGTCGACGGTTTCGGTGCCGAGTTCGACGATTGGCGAACCATCCACGGACACACCCACGCGAATCTGTCCGGTGGAGTCCAGCGAAGGCACGCGATGCAGCTCCAGCTGCGGGACTGCGGCTTCGGTGAGCCAGAAACGGTATCCCACATATGCCGGATCGGTCTTCGGGTCAGCGGAAGTCGCCTCGATGCCAGAGTTCGCCTCGAGCACCGCATTGCCGAATCGACCAAGATGCTCCACATACTGCCAATGCGAGCGTTCGCCGTCCTGACGTTCGTCGGGGCGCGATGGATCGATGGATACGTAGCCGTCGGCTTCCACACTGCCGTCGAAGTCCGAAGAGGGACGTGCGGCGGCGATGACGTTGACCGAGATAGTACGTGACTGGCCAGTGGCGGGAACACGAACGGTCACAGTACCGGCGCTGCCGGCGGCGACTTCATTCGCGTCAACGTTCACACCGATGCGCACCTCGCTGGAGAGTGTTCCCCGAGCGTTGCCAAGGTGAATCCACGGTTGATTGGCCACAGCCTCGTATGCAAGACCGGCACGGCCTGTGGAGAACACCTCAATCCACTTGTCGGCAACGCCATCCGGCCAGAAGTCCAGCACATCGTCGCCGGGGACCTGCGCTCCCCATACCGTGACGCCGAGTCCGGCCTCGCCGGCGTGCAGCGCGGGACGGGCTGCCGGGTTGAGGGCGGTTGCGGGCGGCGGGAAGTCGTCCGGCGTGAACATGCGATCCCACTTGCCGCCGGCGAGATGCTTGTTGTAGTACTCGATGAGCGCACGCTTCTGGAGTTCGAAACGACGGGACAACGCAAGCTGCTCATCCTGCGCAGCCGTCTTCCCTTGGTGTTCGGCCAGCAGCGAACGGTCAGCATGGTAGAACTGCGCGTTGACCAGATAGGAGAAGTGCAGCTTGACCAAATAGGTTTCGAAGAAGGCATCGCGCTCATTCTCCGGCAGCGAGAGCCATAGGGCGTTGGCCTGATCGTACAGCTTGTGCAGCTCTTCGACGCGGTGCCCGAATTCGTCACCATAGGCGGTCTGCGAGAAAGCTCCGACTTCGAGGTTCTCCGGCTTACGCTCATTGTTGAGCTGATAGTAACGGGTGTAGAGAGCCGCGGCTTCGCGTCCGATGCCACCGGAGAAGTTGCGGTCGATCCACGCGGCGGTGTAGTCATTGACGTCGGTATCGTATTCGACGGTGCCAGCGTTCCACGCCAAGTACAGGAAATACTCCATCTCCTGTTCCATGGGCTTGAGCCCACCGATGTTGTCGATCCACATCTTGCGGATGCCGTTGTCCCACGACTTCTTCAATTCGTTCTTCATCAGCGTGAACGGCGTCGAGGATGTCGCAAGGTAGCTGTCGGTGGGAGCCCAGTAGGAGGAATGATAATACAGGCCATGGCCGCCCTTACGCTTGCGCTCCGCGAGCGAGGGGAAACGACGCATGTACCCATAATTGTCGTTGGCCCACAGAATGGTGATGTCGTCCGGCAGTTCGAGACCGTCGTCGTACAGCGGCAGCACCTCCTTGTACGGCACGAACAACTGCAGGTCCTTGTCGGCGCGGTCTCCCAGCTCCTCGTGCAGAATCCGGCGCTGATCGGCAATCACCTTGCCGAGCAGGTCCACACGCGCACGGTGCTTCTGCTCTTCGGACAGGTGCATGTCGCCGTCGATGGCGCGAGTCACAAAGCCAGTGTCGTGGATGCCTCGCATGCCGACGGTCCAGGTGACCTCGTGATCATGGTTGCGTTGCACTCCTTCGCGCCAGTACTGCTGAATCTTCTCGCGGTTATGGCCTTCGATGGAGTAGTCGTATTTGACTTCCTCTCCCTGTGCCTTGACCCACGGATCCCATTCATGCTGATTGGAACGCATGAGCATATCGCAATGGGTGGTGCCGATCACGATGCCCATCCGCTCGGCAAGGTCGCCGTTGCGAGGATCGTCGCCGAAGGCGCCGACATGCATGGCCGGCCATACATAGTTACCCTTGAGGCGAAGCACGAGTTCAAAGAAATGACGATAAGTCTCGGGACCGATGGTGCCGTCAGAGGTGTGTGTGCACGCCCAATCGTAGAATTCTTCCTCATCGTTGATGAACACACCACGGTACTGCACCGCGGGCCATTCAAAGACCTTAGCGTTACGGTTCACAACAATCGCATCAGCATGGCGAACCGGAATGTCAGCCCACCAATACCAAGGCGAAACACCGGCCGCTTCAACCAAATCATAGATGCCATAAATGGTGGCACGACGGGAAACACCCGCGATATACACCTTGGAATCCACAGTCTGCAATGTGTAGGACTCCCACCGCCATTCGCCGTGTTCGTCCTTGAGCTCTTCGATGTCGAGCAATCCTTGCTCGATTGCGTCATCGATGATTTCGCTGGTGCCGATGGTGCCAATCACCAGATTGGCTTCGGCAGCATTGGCAGTGGTGTTCAGCTCGGCGCCGCTGACGGAGGCAAGATCACGAATCAGATCGGCGACCGCCATACCGACCGCTTCGGTCTCATTGGCCGAGACGGCCACAGCGGCACGTTCCCCACGACGGGCGATGACAACGCCGTCTTCTCCGGTGTTCACATAATCCTTGATGTGCATAGTACGCCCCTTTCTAACACTGAATCAATCAATGGAATGAACCAGAAAAGGGGCATGCCGAACGATGACGAATTCTTATCGGACACGCCCCTTGTACTCAGATTCGCCGTACCGATACGGCGTTCATGCTATTCCGCGGTTTCAGGCCAGCACTTCTCGTACTTGACGCCGGTGAGCTGTTCGCACACCTTCTTGACCGTGGGATCGACGTCGGCCTTCTTACCTCCGGCCTTGAGACGCTCGATCTCGGCGACGAGGATACCGTGCGTCTTCTTGCTCAACGGCAGGGTCAGGGAGATGATCCATGCGATGGCGAGGCCGGCGATGACCCATCCGATCATGACCATTGCGATGCCGTTCTGGGCGGCGACGGGCTGGGTATCGGCATCCTTGACGAAACCGGTGGTAGCCAAGTACACGCCGATGGCGGAGGCTGCGAAACCGGCGGTCAGCTTACGCAGGAACAGCTGGAAACCAACGAACACGCCGGTGCGGTTCTTACCGGTGACCAGCTCATCGACATCCGGAATGAACGGGAACACGTTCCACGGGATGAACCAAGTCAGGGAGCGGAAGATCAGCCACCAGATTGTGATGACGTACACCAGCACGTTCCAGATGGACGGGTCGAGAGTGCCCTGGCTCTTCCACAGGAAGAGCAGGCCAAGCAGACCCAAGATGGCACCGCCGAAGTCGATGGAGAACAGCTTGCGCGGTCCAAGCTTGGCGAACAGCCAACCGTAAACCGGCTTGAGCGGCTCACCGATGATGGACAGGGACAGCAGGGCGGAGGCGAATGCCGCCGGCTTGTTCAGGTCGTAGAGCACGAAGAACAGCCAAGTCTGACCGAAGATATCCAGGAAGGACTGGCCAAGCAGGTAGATCAGAACATGCTTGCGGAAGGAGGAAATGCGCAAAGTGGTGAAGAAGTCAGCAAACAGCTGGCCAACGCCCTTGAGCCACTCGCCGAAGTCGAACGGCTTCTTGGCCTCGGCGTCAATAGCGGCGACGTCGATGCCGGCCTCTTCCGGGGTATATTCCCAGGTGGACTTCCATGCGGCAAACAGGCAGATGCAGAAGATCACCATGAAGGTGAGCATGGCCACCTGATAGGAGTAGGCGTGGTCTTCGCCCAACGCACTGAGGATGATGGCCGCACCGCCGGGGATCGCAGCGTTGGAGATGCCGGAGAAGAGCATACGGGTGGTGGACAGCATGGTACGTCCGTTGAAGTCCGTGGTCATCTCGGTAGGCAATGCGGAGTATGGGGTCATGATCATCTGGTTGGCGATAATCCACAGGGCATAAACGACGAAGTAGAGCCACAGCGGCAGTCCAGGAATCCACATGAGCATGGTGACCAACAGCACGGGGATGCCGGCAATCAGGAAGAAGCGGCGACGACCGAACTTGCGACCGAACTTGTATCGGTACAGGTTGTCGGACAGTGCACCGACGACAAGAGCCGCGAATGCAGAGACCATGGTGGCAATGCCGACGATGTTCTGCGTCTGATCGATCTCCAATCCGGCAAACTTGGTCCAGAACACGGGCAGGAACACCGCGAGCTGGCCGAAGCCGCCGCCATAGAAATCACCCAAAGCGAAGCCGATGGCATTGCCCAGCTTCACTTTCTTTCCGGGCTTGGTTGGTGTTTGCACGACGTTCTCGTTCGTTTGAGACATCGCCGTTCCTTTCTTCTCACTTATGTGACGAACCGCGTCCGTCATTTGGTTGAGCCGACCCGGTTTACGAGCCCGTGGATTGCGTTCGGTGACCACAATGTCCTTGGCATCTGGAGTCTTCATCGGCCGGTTGGCATCGTTATATCAAGACTTGAACGGACGGCGAACATGGATTACCATGTTTTACCAAAATAAGGGACAATATTGCCATGACCATTCCCCGGGAACCGAATCGAACCAAACGCGTGACGCTTGCCGACGTGGCGGATTTGGCCGGCGTAACGACGGCAACGGCTTCCAGGGCCTTATCCAAACCTGGACGCATCTCCATAGCCACCGAAATGAAGGTGCGGCAAGCCGCCGAGCAACTCGGATATGGAGCGGGCCGGATGCCGACCATCACCGGCACCCATCGTCTGGCCGTCATCGCCTCGGACCTTGCCGACCCATCCCTGCTGCCGCTCATACGGTATATGATGCGAATCCTCGACCGACAGAACCTTTCATCGGCGATATTCGACGCAGCGGCCGATACCGTACGCGAACGCATACTCATCGAATCGAATCTAGGACTGTATGACGGCATGGTGCTGCTCAATCCGATGCAATCCGAGACCCGCATCGCGCGATGGGCCGGTTCCAGGCCGATGGTCACCTACAATCGTC
Organism: Bifidobacterium sp. UTBIF-78; assembly: GCF_006408945.1. Lineage (NCBI taxonomy): Bacteria > Bacillati > Actinomycetota > Actinomycetes > Bifidobacteriales > Bifidobacteriaceae > Bifidobacterium > Bifidobacterium sp. UTBIF-78. The sequence goes on along the minus strand of NZ_JFAO01000061.1, from coordinate 7,861 downwards.
CCGTCTCCGCAACGGCCGGGGTGGAAACGGATGCGCAGATGGCGGTCAACGACGCCGTCGGCATGCTGCACGATATGAATCATCGTCGCATCGTCTACGTATGTTCCAATGCCGATCAATGGATTGCACAGCGACGTAGACAATGGATAGGCACGGCAACGGCGCGCTATGATTCCATGCGCTTCGTCACGGTCAACGCGCAAGGCGCCAATGAGGAATATGCGGATCTCTATCGCAAGGTGATGGCCGATGGTCCGGACGCAGTATTCGCTGGAAGCGACACCCTCGCCCTCTCGTTCATCGCACAGGCCAACCAGAACGGCACACGAATCCCGGATGACGTGTCCGTCATATCATTCGACGATTCACCGTTGGCGTCTTGCGGAATTCCGCCGCTGGCGTCCATTCGTGCGACCCCGGAGTATGCCGCCCAACAACTGGTGGCATTGCTGGGATCGATATTGCGCGATCCCGAGCATGCCAGCCATCAGCACATTCGTTCCAACGCCACGTTCCTGCTTCGTCCCAGTCTCAAACGCAAGAACGCGCCACTGAGCCGGAAACGCATCAGCTTGGCGCTTACCGACACCACCAGTGTCACGGATCTCACGCTGCTCTCAAGCTCCACGATTGAGGCGCTTCCCCGCATCGACGAATTCATGCGCCAATATCCGACCATCCGCATCACACCAGTCGAAGGCGGCTCACAAACCGAGACCATGCACCGATACATCGAATACGTGCGGGATAACCACAACATCCCCGATCTCATCAACATCCAATACCAGTACCTGCCGCAGTTCGCCGCCAACGATCTGCTGCTCAATTTCCGCAACAACACCATCGAACGCAGCTGGAGCAGGGATTTCGCCAATCAGGCTTGGCAGGACGTGCACTACGCGGGAGGCCTGTATGGCATACCAGGAGATCTTTCGCAGATCGTGATGTTCTATCGACGTGACATCTTCGAACGCCACGGCCTGCGCATCCCCACCACTTGGCAGGAGTACCACGACATCGGCGTACGGCTGCATGATCTTGACCCATCCACGACGATGGGTCTGCTGGACATTTCCACCTCCGCCCCCTATGGCACGTTTTACCGTATGAGCGGCGCCCGTCTTTGGAGGACCGATGCCAAACACAACACCATCAACTTCCATTTCGGCACGCCACAGGTGCAGGAAACCGCACGATTCATACAGCAGTGCATCGATGACCACGTGCTGCATTGCGACGCCCAGATACTCGCCCGAAACTACACGTACGTTCCGGACATCAGTGACGGCCGTTTCGCGACCATCGTGCACGCAAACTGGCAGGCGCGCATGTTGGCCTCCACATATCGCCACGACACCGGCAAATGGCGTATCGCTCTCGCCCCGACCTTTGAGGGGAAGGGACGGCGCACGGCAAACATCGGAGGATCCCTAATCGCGGTCAGCAACCGCATCCCCCGAGAGAAACAGGCCCCCGCGCTCGCGTTCGCCCATTGGTTCCAAGCCAGCGCTGACGCGGTTCGTCTCAGGACCAGGGGAAGCGTCTCTGCCGCAGTCCCCTTCCTTGACGCTATGAAGCGCAACGAGGATGTCGACCCGTTCTATGGCCAGAATGTTCAGCATATTCTCGCGGATGCGTTGGAGACCGTGCCCGACAAATGGGAGTCGTTGCCGATCATGACCCGGCTGGACACCGATTTCCGATTCATCGTCGCCCCATCATTGGTGCCCGGAGGGGATTCCCCCACGCGTCTTCTGGATTTGCAACACAGTCTGGCGCAGTACGCGGTGGATCATGGATATACCGTGTCGGAAGAATGATGGCCCACCAGCGAGCCTTCTAATCAAGAGAAGGCCACCTAATAGAGGTGACCTTCTCATATGCGCTCTTCGTCAGGGCCCTCTATGAGGCACCCGACGAAGAGCGGACGCACATCACGCCTTGGACTTGGCGACGGCGACCCACTTGTCGAGCAGGGCCTGGGCCTTGCCGGAGTCCACGGCCTCTTCGGCCAGCTTGTAAGCTTCGCGGAAGCGCTCGCCCAGCGTACCCTCGCCCACCAGATGACCGTCGGCCACGATGGCGGAGGCCGCGTTGAGCAGTGCGGTGGTGCGGGCCGGGATGTCCTTGCCGGCCACGAAATCACGGAAGGCGGCAGCGTTGACCTCGGGCTCGCCGCCCTTGAGATCGGTGACATCGATCTTGGCGAGGCCGAGCTCCACGGTCGGGTCGAATTCGGTCTCGGTCACCTTGCCGTCGCGGATCTCCCACACGGAGACCGGGCCGGTGGGGGCGAGCTCGTCCATGCCCTCATGCGAAGTGTAGACCATGCCGGACTGGCCGTTGGCGGCGTATACGGCGGCCATAATCGGGCTCATCTCGCGCTTGGCGCAGCCGATGGCCACATGGGCGGGCTTGGCCGGGTTGGTCAGCGGGCCCAGCACGTTGAACACGCACGGGATGCCGAGCGCGGCGCGGATCGGGCCGACGAAGCGCATGGCCGGGTGGAAGGTGCGGGCGAACGCGAAGGTGATGCCCACCTCGTCGCCGACCTCGCCGACCGCCTCGGGCTTCAGGTCCAGCGGCAGGCCGAGCGCTTCGAGCACGTCGGCGGCACCGCACTTCGAGGAGGCTGCGCGATTGCCATGCTTGACGATCTTCACGCCCGCGGCCGCGGCGGCCACCGAGCCCATCGTGGACAGGTTCACCGTGGCAAAGCCGTCACCACCGGTACCCACGATGTCGGTGGTCTCACCGGAGACGTTGAGCGGCACGGCGTGCGACACCATGGCCTTGGCCGCGCCGGACACCTCCTCGGCCGTCAGTCCCAGTTGCTGCTGGAGGGCGAGCGCGGCACCCACGGCGGCGGGATTGGCGTTGCCCTTCATCAGATCATCGACGAACCATTCGGATTCCTCGGCGCTCAGGTGGTCTCCCCCGACCAGCTTGGTGAGAATCGACTTCCATGTGATCTCGGCCATTGTTCCTCCTTGGCGCACTCGCGCCCGATAATCAGTGACGCGGCCAATTGTAATGGGCATATATTGCGTCTCCGACAGGTTCTTTCATATTGCAGAACGCGAAAGGCTCCCCGCTCAATGCGGGGAGCCAATCACTCATTAGCCATCTGCAACCGGCTGGTTAGCAATAGCAGTCGCTAGTCAGACTCACCGCATCACTCGGCGGTCTGCGGCCAGCACTTCTCGTACTTGACGCCGGTGAGCTGCTCGACAACCTTCTTGGTCTCCGGATCGACGTCGGCTTTCTTGCCACCGTTCTGGAGACGGTCAATCTCCTTCAAAAGCACCGCATCGGTCTTCTTGTCCAGCTTCAACGTAAACGAGATGATCCATGCAATCGCCAGACCCGCGATGATCCACCACACTAGCACCGTGCCGATCGCGTTGACCGCCTGATCGGGTTGCGGCTTGCCGGCCTTGAACGCGTCCTCCACGAACCCGTTCGCCCCCAGGAACCAGCCCCATGCCATCGCGGACAGTCCGGCCGTGATCTTACGAGCGAACTGCTGGAAGCCGATGTACAGGCCGCCACGGTTCTCACCGGCCATGATCATGTCCACATCCGGGATGAACGGGAATACGTTCCACGGGATGAACCAAGTCATGGCGCGGAAAATCAGCCACCAGACCATCACCACGTACAGCATGGCGTTCCATGCGGCCGTTTCGTTCTGAGCGGCGGTCTGCCACAGACCCCACAGGCCCAGCAGACCGATGATTGCGCCCGCGAAGTTCAGGGAGAACATCTTGCGTGGGCCGAGCTTGGCGAAGAGCCAGCCGAAGACGGGCTTGAGGGGCTCGCCGATCAGGGCCATGCCCAGCAGGGCGGAACCAAACGCGACCGGCTTGTTGAGGTTGTACAGCACGAAGAACAGCCACACCTGGCCGAAGATGTCGAGGAACGACTGACCCAGCAGATAAATCAGGATATGCTTGCGGAACGTCTTGTTGCGCAGCGTGGAGAAGTAGCCGACGAAGATGTCGCCCACACCCTTGAGCCACTTGCCAAAGTCGAACGCCTCCTTCTTCTGGGCTTCGATCGCGGCCTCGTCAAAACCTGCTTCCTCTGGGGTCAGCTCCCATGTGGACTTGTACGCGATGAACACGCACACCGCGAACAGCGCGATGAAGCAGCCCATGGAAATCGTGTAAGACGAGCTCTGCTTGTCGCCGAGGGCCTTGAGGAAGGCTGCCATACCGAGCGGCACCACCGCAGTGGAGATGCCGGAGAACAGCATACGCGTCGTCGACAGCATGGTACGACCGTTGAAATCGGTGGTCATCTCATTCGGGAGCACCGAGTACGGGGTCATGATCAGCTGGTTGGCGATGATCCACAGCGCGTACACCACGAAGTAGGCCCAGAATGGCATGCCCGGCACGAACATGAGAATGGTGACCAGCAACAGCGGCACACCGAGGAGGATCAGGAAACGACGACGGCCAAACTTGCGGCCGATCTTGTACTTGTACAGGCTATCGGACAATGTGCCGAACACCAGGGCGGAGAACGCGGCGAGCATCGTCGCGATACCGACGATGGAACCTGCCTGCGCGACCTTGAGGCCGGCGAACGTGGTCCAGAACAACGTCAGGTAGGTGGCGATCTGGCCGAAGCCGCCGCCATAGAAGTCACCGAACGCATAACCAACCGCGTTCAGCAGCGTGATCTTGCGTCCCTTAGGCGCGCTAGCCTGAGAGGTGGTTGCCTGCTGTGTCATTGCAGCATCCTTTCCATTCCTGTATGCGGGAGGCACCCCGCTACAGGTTTTTTCTTTTTTCTCGCAGGATTCAGGAGGCACCCTGAAATCCGCGAATTCTCTTCTCTGGGCTCCCTCTGATGAGGGAGCTGTCGAACACAGTGAGACCGGGGGAGGGAACTCGAAGGTATTTTCGTCTGGATCTCTCCCCCACCCGCTCCGAGGGAGGCCTCCTCGTCAGAGGGAGCCAATAACAGCTACTTCTGCCACTTGGCCTTCATGGCCTTGAAGATCTCGCGGTCGGTAGGGTGGTTCTCCATGTTCATGATCACGAACACGTCCTTTTCCCACTCGGGGTAGCAGAAATCGCGCAGCCACTGGAAGTAGTGCGGACCGTCGCCCACGCAGCGCAGGTAGCCCATGAGCTGTTCGGCGACCCATGCGGACTGCTTGATGTCTGTGAGGCAGTCGTTACGCCAGAAGCCGGCCCACTTGCCGTGTTCGCGGTCGCGCATCGCACGATCGCCCGCGGTGAACTCCTCGGCGGCCAGACCCGCGTCGTAGAAGGCGTGCTGCCAGTCCTCGTCGTAGCCGGCAAGCAGGGCGTCGCACACATGCACGGACGCGGCCACGGAGTGCTCATAGATGCCGGCCTCGACGCCGATGGAGTCGCGGATGAGCTCGGCGGCTTCCTCCTCACCGCGCAACTCGGCGGAGATGGCGGCCAACTCGACCTTGTCGGCGAGGTCGGCGTAACGCTTGACGGCCGGCTCGATCAGGTCGCGGTAGAACGTGATCTGTTCCTTGAGTGTGTCGGCCTCGTGCATCCAGCGAAGGTCCTGCGCCGGGGCGTTGCGGTCCTTGAGCCACTGGGTGATGAGCATGCGCGGCACATGGTTGAAGTACTGCTCGCCGGCGTGGTCATCCCAGTTCGGGCCATACTGCACGGCCGACTTCCAGTATTCCTCGTACAGGTCGAACACGGCGTCCACGTTGTCCTCGCCGTAGTAGTCGGCGATGTAGCGCTTGGCGACCTGCTCGAAGTCGATTTTGCCGTCGCGCCAGATCGCAGCAATGAAGTTGAGGAAGTAGACGTGGGGCTTGATGTTGGAGGCGTTGACGATCCACACGTCAGCGCCACCGTGCTCGATCACCTGTTCAAGCTCGCCAGCCACCAGGCGCGGGTCGTTGGTGATGTCGGTGGTGTGGTTGGCGGCCTGCAGATCGTAGAAGCTGGCGTGGTAGTAGATGCCGTTGTCGCCGTCGTTCGTCGGCATGGCGGGCACACGCGGGTTGTTGTTCTCCTGACGGCGGGAGACCATGCGGCCGAATCCGTTGTCGGCCCAGATCTTGGCGACCTGCTTGGGGTAGGTCAGCACGCCCGCGCGGTAGAGCTCCATGGCCTCGCCGTACAGGTAGATGCAGCACTGGGCGCCGGGGTCAGCCTCCTGCACCATGTCGTACTGCTTCTGGATGATCTCGGATAGCAGCTTGCCACGGGCTTCGTCGGTGGCGTAACGCGGGTCGAAGTTCCAGAACGGCTGGTCGCCCTGGCCACGGAAGCCGAGCGTCCACACAGTGCGCTTGCCCTTCTGGGCCTCGATGGCCTCACGCCACAGCGCCTCGAAACGCGGCTCCTCCTCGGGCCACTTGGGCTGCACGCCCGGGTAGGCGGCCGCGAACATGCGCGCACCAAGCGGACACGCGTGGTGCTGATTGATGTAGAAGCCCATGTCCTGCGCGAGCTTCAAATGCGGTTCACCGCGCTGGCCGGAACCGGGGATGACCATGTTGCCGCCCAGACGGTATACGGTTTCGAAGGCAAGACGCCAGGTCTTGTCGAGGTCGTTGTCGACCTTCCAGTCCTCGAGCAGCACCTCATCGTTGATGAAGAAGCCCTTGTACTTGACGGCGGTGGGCTTGGACGCGAGCGCGAAGTCGTCGGCCAACTCGATGCTCGGCACCGGCTCGAACCGCTGATCGTTCCAGAACCAGAAGTCCTTGACGCCGAGGACCTCGCGGCTGACGGCGTACAGGCCGTAGATGAAACCGAAGTCGTCGCCTGCGTGGATTTCGAGGTTGCCGTCGGCGACGCGCACCTCCCAGGTCTCGGGGTTGTGTGCGCCATCGACGAGCACGATGTCCGCTCCGGGCTGGTCGGACGGCGAGATCGTGGCTTTCAGGTCACGCTCGATGTCCTCGACCGCGAACGCCACTGCCTTGGACGGCGTCGCCCCCGTCACCCTGGACGCGGATGTGATGGAAATAGACATGGTTCCTCCAAGTGAACTTGTCTGTTGCTTTCGTACGTTCCGGTGCGCTTCCACGCGCCCGAACCGCTGACAGGAACCATGTTCGTTCATCCTGGAACGCACGTTGCGCTTGTTGCCAAAGGTTGCCATAATGTTGCGCATCGTCTTCGACAAGAGCGGGGAGACAGCATATGGGCAAAGGCAAAACCACCATCTATGACATCGCGCGCGAGGCCGGAGTAAGCCCGTCCACCGTCTCGCGGGCGCTCAGTCAGCCGGGGCGAATCTCGGCTAAGACCGAATTCCGCATTCGCCGGGTGGCCGAGCAACTCGGCTACCTCACACCGGACACCGCCGACGACGGCGACACTCCCCTACCGGCCACCGGCATGATGGCGGCTATCGTTCCCACGCTGGCCAATCCCTTGTACGCCACCACGGTCAATGCGCTGCAGGAACATCTGGAATCGAAGGGCTACGGCCTGATCACCCTGGACACCAATGAGAAACCTGCCGTCGAGCGCAAGGCCATGTCCTATGTGATGCGCAACGTGGACGGCGTGGCGCTCATCTCCTCGCGCCTGAGCGAACCGGATATCCGTCGCATCACACTGGTCAAACCGGTCGTGCTCATCAACCGCACGATTCCGGGATTGGCGAGTGTGACCGTGGATGTGGCCGGGGCCATCGACGACGCGGTGCACGCGCTGAAATCCTCCGGTCATTCGTCGATCACCTATCTCGCCGGTCCCGTGAGCTCATGGTCGAACGAATACCGTCGACGTTGCATACGCGCCTCAGCGTTCCGTTACGATATGACCTACCGCGTGGTGAGGGAATGCGAACCAAACCTCTCCGGCGGAGTGAAAGCCGTAGAGCAATATCTTAT
>NZ_JFAO01000060.1:0-18579 GCF_006408945.1 Bifidobacterium sp. UTBIF-78 | reverse complement strand
GAACACACGAACAAGCGCAAATCAGGCGCACGAAGAACAGCCCAAATCGTTGCAACGACAGGCTTCCACCGGCGTGTCGCAAACCCCGCAAACCCGCTAACACCATCAGTGTAAAACCGCAACCGGCCCACACACCAGCAAAAAACACCACTGCAACAGCACGTCCCACAACAATTCCGTATCCAGACACCACCCGTTCACTCACATCCACACACCCGCATCAGATCGTCACTCCCAAACGATCAACGACCCCTCCAACAGCAACAATCCCAGACGGAAAGCATCGCCCTGCACGCAATCACATCCATGCAACGACCACAGACTTATCCCAAATAGATGCCGACCCACGCGAAAGGCGCATCCCTCACTGCGGGAATCAATGGGATGCGAGGGCGATGGTCTTGTCGGCGGCGGGCGCATCCCGCACCGCAGGGAATCAACACTTGCCAAATTCCGCACAAGCGTCACAATCCCGACCGCACAGAGGAATTATGATGGGGAGCTATATGCGTGCACCCATGAGCAGCAGTGTGGAACGATATCAGAGGAGCCATCGGCGGGCCGTGCATGCGCGCCCTCATGGAAAGCAGAGAAGTCCCGCAAACCGCAAATGCCCGAGTAGGGCGCAACGTCGGCGTTGCCGAACAAGGATGACCAATGAACGAACTCGATAAATGCATGGCAGGCGAAATCTACGACTGCCATGATCCCATCTTCCTCGACTACAAGAACACAGCCAGGAACTTGCTGGGCGAATACAACCGGCTTCCCTATGATGCAAAGGCGCGCAAACGCGAAATTCTTGAATCACTGTTTGGCGAAATTGGCGAGAATGTCTCAGTCGGACTGCCGTTCATCTGCGATTACGGACGGAACATCCATATCGGCAATAACGTATCCGTCAACATGAACTGCACATTCGTGGATTGCAACACTATCACCATCGGATCGGATACGCTGATCGCGTCGAACGTGCAGTTGTACACGGCTACGCATCCGGTGGAACTCGCAGATCGGCTCGTCGAGGATTGGCAGCCGGGCAATGCACACTATCGTTGGAATACCTACGCACGACCGATCCACATCGGGCAAGGATGTTGGCTGGGCGGCGGAGTCATTGTGCTCCCTGGCGTAACCATAGGTGACGGTACTGTGATTGGCGCCGGCGCAGTCGTCACGCACGATATCCCCGCGAATGTGGTCGCAGTCGGCAATCCCTGCCATGTGCTGCGTCCGATCAATGGTTCCGACCATGGTTCTGATTGCCCCGCAGCTTGACGACAAGTCGCGACAGCGATTCGAAAACGAATGCCACAGGGAACCGCCCTGTCGCATCATGGCCACAACACATTCGTATCGACATCGCGCATGCTGCCCCAACGAAGAAAGCCACAGTTAGACTGCTGTGCATCGTGATACGATTCGCTTCGTAACCTTTGGTTTACGGCGGTAAGCCGCTATCCACGACAAGGCCCGATGCTCCAGCACCGGGCCTTGTTGCTACGCGAATCGCAAAGCAGAATACGAAAGGGTCCCAGGCAATCGACCCGGAACCCTTAACGGCGGACAGAGCGAGATTCGAACTCGCGGAGGGTTGCCCCCTCAACGGTTTTCAAGACCGTCTCTTTAGACCGCTCAGACATCTGTCCTTGTGTGCGCATCGGCCCGAAATCGTATAAAACCAATCAGGCTGACAACGCACGACGTTCAATTATACAGATACGACACCCTTTTCGTCCGATTAGGACGATATTGGGCAAAATCGTGTCTTACCGCTCCCGCTCGTACGGAAACGGGAATCACGCCTCCCACTTAGTCGGCTCGATGACTTCCTTGCCACCCATGTACGGACGCATGGCCTGCGGAATCTCGATGGAGCCGTCCTTCTGCTGGTGGTTCTCCAGGATGGCGACCAGCCAACGGGTGGTGGCCAGCGTGCCGTTCAACGTGGAGACCGCACGGGTGGAGCCGTCCTCGGTGCGCTCACGGATGTTGAGACGACGAGCCTGGTACTCGGTGCAGTTGGAGGTGGAGGTCAGCTCGCGGTAGCGGCCCTGAGTCGGCACCCACGCCTCGCAGTCGAACTTACGGGCGGCGGAGGAACCGAGATCGCCGGCGGCGGTGTCAATGATGCGGTACGGCACCTCGACCTTGGCGAGCATCTCCTGCTCCATCTCCAGCAGGTGCTGGTGCTCGGCGTAGGAGTTCTCCTGCTTGGCGTATACGAACATCTCCACCTTGTCGAACTGGTGGACGCGGATGATGCCGGAGGTGTCCTTGCCGGCGGCGCCGGCCTCACGGCGGTAGCAGGAGCTCCAGCCGCAGTAGCGCAGCGGGCCGTTGGACAGGTCCAGAATCTCGTTCTCGTGCATGCCGGCGAGCGCCACTTCGGACGTGCCGACGAGGTACTGGTCGTCGGGCTCGCGCAGGCGGTAAATCTCATCGGCGTGGGAGTTGAGGAAGCCGGTGCCGGCCATGACCTCGGGACGCACCAGCGTCGGGGTGATGGCGAGCACGAAGCCGTGCTGCTCGGCCTGGTCCACGGCCATGGTGAGCATGGCGATCTGCATGCGGGCCACAGCACCGCGCAGGAAGTAGAAGCGAGAGCCACCGACCTTGACGCCGCGGCGCATGTCGATGCCGGCCACGTTGGTGCCGAGGGTCAGATGATCCTTCGGTTCGAAGCCCTCGGCCGCGAAGTCGCGAATCTGGCCGACCTTCTTGACCACGACATAGTCGTCCTCGCCGCCTTCCGGAGCCTCCGGCTCGACGATGTTGGACAGCTTCCACATGGCGGTGGTGTATTCCTCGGCAGCGGCGTCGGCCTTGGACTTGTACTCGGCCACCTTGGCGGCAAGTTCCTTGGTCTGGGCGATGAGCGCGGCCTTCTGATCGGCCGGGGCGGCGGCCACCTGCTTGCCGATCTCCTTCTGCTGGGCGCGGGCCTCCTCGAAGGCCTTCAGCGACTCACGACGCACGGTGTCGGAGGACAGCACCTCATCGACGAGTTCCACGGACTCGCCACGCTTGCGCTGGGATTCCTTGACGATATCGGCGTGCTCACGAATGAATTGAATATCAAGCATGGGCCTAACACTACCGCCGCAAGCCGACACGCGGCAATCCTCCGGCTGGCCCGTGGACCGGCCACTCGTTCAACGTGCACAAACTGTTCATGTTCACACGTTTTCTTCAGACGGCACCCAGTCCGACGGTAACAATAGGAATCATGTCTCAGCCTGTCCTCACCGCGCTCATCGTCGTTGTTGTTGTCCTCGTGATCGTGGCCATTGTCGCCGCCGTGCTGGCCGCACGCGCGCACCGCCGCCGCAAGCTGGCGGAATCGTTGGACAAGCGGCGTGACGACGAGGTGCAGTACGCCTTCATCATCAACCCCTCCAAGCCTCAGGCGGAGGCCGAGCGGCTGCATATCCAGGAATTCTGCGCGGCCAAAGGCCTTGACCGCATCCGCTTCTACGACACCCAGCTCGACAAGGACGGGCGCGCCTGCGCTAAGGAGGCGCTGGCGGACGGCGCCGACGTGGTCATCGCAGTGGGAGGCGACGGCACCGTGCGCACGGTGGCGAGCGCCGTTTCGGGCACCGGCCACGCCCTCGGCATCATCCCGATCGGCACCGGCAACCTGTTCGCCCGCAACATGGGCATTCCGGTGGATGACATCGATGCGGCGCTGACCGTGGCCACCTCCCACGGCTCACGTCTGGTGGATATGGGGCGACTCTGGCTGCTTGACCATCCTGAGGACGACCACGGCCATGCGTTCCTCATCATCGCAGGCATCGGTTTCGACGCGGCCATGATCGACGACACCGATCCCGCTTTGAAAGCCAACATCAGCTGGCTCGCCTATTTCGTGGGCGGTTTCAAGAACCTGTTCGCCCCGAAATACCGGGCCAATCTGACCATCACCAGTCCCGATGGCTCCTCGCACTCCATCCGCAATCTCGACTTCCGTACAATCATGGCCGGCAATTGCGGCCAGATTCCTGTATTCTCCCTGATGCCGGCCGCCTCATATGACGACGGCATCCTCGACTTCGAAATCATCGACACCACTGGCGGCATCCTTGGTTGGGCGAATCTGTTCGGCGATGTCGTGCATCAGACGCTCATCGGCAAGCCTGAACAAAACCCGCTCTCCACGAACTCGACCATGGAGCAGATACAGGGGCTTACCGCTGAAGTCACGCTGGAGAAGCCGGCTAAGGCGCAGGTGGACGGCGACATGCTGCCCGAGACGCGCCACATCCGCTTCTCGGTGGACCGTCGCGCGCTTATTGTCCGCGTGCCGGCGTCCACGCTCTCCTCTCTGGAGAAGACCGCGCAGATCGCGGCGGCGAACGCCACGGCCGATTTCGCCGAAACCACGGCACTGCTGGAGCCGATCCGCTGAAAATCCCATGTCAGCGTCCCACGAGCGCTCCACTTGCGCCTTCCGCGGTTAAACCGTCGAAGTCACAGCACATCACGCAGCCTGGCGTCGGCGAGCGCCAACGCGGATTGACGGGCTTCCGTCGCTGAACGCGCGTTGAGCGCTGCCTGTGCCATGCGTTGGCAATCAGCCAGACTGTGCAGTCGCAACGCGGACCGTACAGCGGCCGCCTTCCGCCAAGCCATCGACAGCGACCGTATGCCGAATCCCGCAAACACCAGTGCCAGCAGAGGATCGCCCGCAGCTTCGCCGCACACACCCACCGGCTTCCCGGCTACCAGACCGCCCTCGACGGCCATCCGTATCATGCGCAGCGTTGCGGGCTGCCATGGATCGAGCAGGTCGGACAGGCTGCCGTCAAGCCGATCGGCGGCCATCGTGTATTGCGCCAGATCATTGGTGCCGATTGACGCGAAATCCGCCACGGCGAGCAATGACGCGGATTGCACGGCGGCGGCCGGCGTTTCGATCATGATGCCGGCATACGGCAGCCCTGCCGCATGCGCTTTGTCCACGAACCATTGCGTCTCCTGCACGGTCGTGACCATCGGGGCCATCACCTTCAGACAATTCCCCGAGGCCCGATATGCATCGGCAAGCGCCGCGAGCTGCGTATCGAGAAGATCCTCGCGCCGCATGCCCAAGCGTATGCCCCGCACACCGAGCGCCGGGTTGGTCATGGCCGACGCTTCGCCACCGCCGCTCCGTGCGAAGGCAAGCGGCTTATCGGCGCCGGCATCGAACGTGCGGACCACCGCCGACCGGCCGTCGAACGCATGGCCCGCCCGGGTATACGCTTCGGCCTGCTCAGCCTCCGTCGGCGCCTGCGAACGGTTCAGGAACAGGAATTCGCTACGCAGCAGGCCGATGCCATCAACGCCGGCCAGGGCGGCCTCCTCCGCTTCGGCCGGAGTACCGACGTTGGCATTCAGCAGTATTCGGCATCCATCAGCGGTCATGGCGATGGCTCCATCAACCTCGGCGACTCCACCGGCATAAGCATCGGCAGCTCCACCATGGAGCAACGCCTTCCGCTGAGCGGCGCGTCCGGCGGCACGATCAAGGTCGGCGGCATCGGGATTGACGACCACCTCTCCAGTGCCGCCGTCGAGGACAATCCAGCTGTCATCGTCTGCCGCTTCCAGCACACCAGACGCCCGCACCACGGCCGGAATGCCACGCTCGGCGGCCAGAATGGCGGTATGGCCGGTCGTCCCGCCCTCTTCCAGCACCAGTCCGCGCACTACAGCAGGGTCCAATGCGGCGGCATCGGCGGGTGCCAGATCACGGGCGACAAGAATCACCGGAATGTCGCTCACGGCATCGCGCTGGGATCCCGCGCCCGACATTCCTCGCAATTCGGCGATGAGACGGCTTCGGATATCGTTGAGATCGGTGATTCGTTCGGCCATCATGCCACCGGCCTTGCTGAAGCGCTCGATGTATCCGTCCACGGCGTTGGCCACGGCATGGGTCACGCCATCGCCGGACGACAGGCGTTTCATGATGGCTTTGTCCAATCCGCGATCCTCGGCCAACTGTGCGCCGGCCGCGAGCATGGCACGGGTCGTGTCATCGGCCGCCTGCAGGGACCGTTCCCTCAGCGAGGAAGCGACGGCGGCCATCGCCGCACGTACACGCATCATATCCGACTGTGGATCCACGCACGCCGGCTCCCCCTCGTCAACGCCCGGCGACTCATGCATCAGTCGCGCACAGCCGTATGCCACGCCAGAGGAAACCCCGATGCCCTGCAACACACGACGTTCGTCGCCGTTCATCTGTGCGACCGCCATCAGGCTCCCCATCAAACTCCACCGACGGCATCAACGGCATCGAAATCACGGGCGAGCATCGCGGCGAGTCCATCCAGCTTCGTCCCAATGGCCTCGACGGTGGCATCTGCGGCACCCGCGCCGGCGCCCGCACCGGCTTTCCCCTCATCGACGCCGATGGTCACCGTCTCCCCTCCGGCGATGCCGAGCGCCATGATGTCCAAGGCGCTGGCGGCATCCGCCTCCTCGCCGTCATGCCAAAGCACCACGTCCAGTCCGGTCTGTTCCACGGCTGTGGCGAACATGGCGGCCGGGCGCGCATGCAGCCCCATGGCACTGCCCACCGTTACCGTTCGGGTAATCATCGCGCCTCCTGTCTGTGATTGTTCTGTCTGCGATTGGCCTGACTGCGATCGACCCGGCCGTCCTCGGTCCGCTTGCCGCCGGCATGACTCCCGTCATCCGATCCGGCGCCAGCCCGCTCGGCATCGGCGGTGACTCGGGCCACATGCATCGCCAGATAGGCGACTTCGTCCTCGCTGATATCCGCGTCGAGTCGCAGCTCCAGCAATGATCGGATGGTGCTCGCGCAACGTACGGCCTTGGGATAGGCGGCACGAATCGCCTCGATGATGGGCGCCGGCTCGCCATCCAGCTGACGATGCTGGTGCACCCGGATGAACAGGTAGCGCAGATGGGTGATGAATCGGCCCACATTCACCGATTCGCGATCCAGCACCAGCCCGTACGTCTGTTCGATGATGTCAAGCATTTGTTGAATGACGCCGGTCATCGTATAGGTATAGGTCAGGTCTCCGGTGGCGAACCCGGCATTCACCAGATGCATGGCCAGCGAGGTCGCCTCGCCGTCCGGCAAAGGGGTGTCAAGCCGCGCGTTGATTGCGGCAAGCAGCGACCGCCCCTGCCCATATTCGCGCGGATAGAGGTTGCGCACCTCGCCGATCAGCGGGTAGATCATGTCGATGCCACGCCGCCGTCGTTCGACCGCGCCGGCGATATGGTCGGAAAGCGCCAACACCAGCGTGGCGCTGGCGCTCTGATGCTCGTCCAGACCGGTCTCCTTCATGGCGTCGACCACCAGACGAATGGTTTCCGGAGCGATGTCCGCAAGCATCTGCGCGAGATGGTCCGGGTCCCGGCCGTCCGACGGCACGAAGGTCCGCACGATCTTCGATTCATCCACCGATTGGCCCGGTTTGGCCTGGAATCCCAAGCCACGGCCCGTGAGAATCACTTCGCCGCCGTTGCCGTCTTTGGCCAACACGACGTTGTTGTTGAAGACCCTCAGTATCTCCACGGCGTCCTCCTTTCACCGCCTGCATCGCCTTCCCCGGCGCCATTATCACCGCTCCACATCGATGATAGGATCACCGACCCGCACGACTCTGGCTTGGCGATCCGACACGTCGGATTCCCTCTGATTCCGGTTCCCTGCGCCGAGTGGCGTCCCGTTTCCGGAGGCGACCAGCAATGGCGTGACCGACTCCATCGCAGCGCTGTTCACCACGGTGACCACGACCACCATGCTGCGGCCGGACCCGACAACCGCATGGCGATCGACCTGCATCACTGGCTCACCCGCCTGCACCGCATCGCCTTTGCCCACCTGCAGCACGAAACCTTCGCCATCCATATCGGCGGTGTCCAAGCCGACATGCACCAATACCTCGACGTTGTCATCGGTTTTGATGCCGAATGCATGCCCCGTTCTGGCCACGGTTTTCAGCATACCGGCAACCGGTGCGTATACCGTCATCATGCCGTCGCGACCACTCGGCATCACACCGATGCCCTCGCCCAATGCCTTGGATGCGAATACCGGGTCACCGATCGTGTCCAGGCCGACCAGCGTACCGTCCACCGGCGCGAATACGGCATGGGAGGACTGCGCCTTGGATGCCCCTGCACCCGAATCGGCCAGCGTGCCGTCGCACGGCTCCGCACCTGGTATCGGAGCATCCGGCAATGCCGCATCATGCACGGCGCCATCGGCGGATCGGCCCGGTTTCACGGAGGACACGGCATTCTGCGGGGTTCGGTAATCGAACATGACCACCAGCGTCATCGCCACCACGAACGCGATCGCGATGGACGACGCATATACCCACGCCCTGTCGAACACGGGAATCGTCAACAGCGACGAGAACGCAAAGGCGGTGGTCGTCACCCCGTGCACGGTCTGGCCGTCCGGCAGCACGGACGGGAACAGGCTGCCCAGCACCGCACTGGACACGCCTCCGGCCGCGCACCCGGCAAGCAGCCACCGGTAGATGCGGCGATGCTGCAGATGAATACCGTACAGACTGAGTTCCGAGACACCGCCCAGCAGTCCCGCCAGCAGAGCGCTCAACGCAGTCTGGCGCATGGCCGAGTCCCGGTCGCGGACGGCGAGCACCAGCACGCCCGCAGTCGCACCGAAGCACGCGAAGTTCCATACGCCCATCGGACCTTGCACGAAGTCATAACCCAATGTCTGGATGTTCACGAGCATCAGGGCGTTCAGTGGCCAATGCAGGCCCAACGGCACCAAAAACGGGTACAGCATCGGGATGAGCAGCGCGAACAGGAACGGCACATGCGCATCCAGCCAGGCCGTGCCGGCGCTCAGCCCATCGCCGATCCACACGCCGAAGGGCCCGATGAGCAGCACCGTGAGCAGATAGACGGTCACCAGCGAAAGGAACGGCACGAACACCAGCTGCACACTGCTTGCAATCACCCGCGAAAGCCCGTGATACACCAACGCGAGCGCGACGGCCATCAGCAACGGTACGATGAGGTTCCCGCTGTAGTCGCGAATCGGGAGGGCCACGCCGAACGCGGTGACCCCTCCAGTGACTCCGGCAAGGCGCGGCGCCATCAAGGCCGCCATGATCGCGCCGCCGAGCCACGGATCGACATTGAGCTTGCGGGAGGCGTTGCAGGCGACCATCACCGGAAGCAGCATGAACATGCCCTCCCATATCGCCTTCAGCAGATTCCATCCCTGTGTAGCGTCGCCGGACGGCATACCGCCAAACGCCACCATCACATTGGCCAGGGCGATGACCATCGAGGCGCCGAGCAGCACTCCAAGCAACGGACGGAACGCGTCGGATACGTAATCGAGCGCGGCGCCCGCCCATGCGCGCGCGGACTTCGGCCAATGGCGGTGCTCGGGGGTGCCGGTCACAGACGTACCGGTCACAGACGTACCGGCCGCAGATATGCCGGCCGCAGACGCGTCAGCCGAGGCCAGTACAGCCATGACCGCCTCATACACCGATGCCACAGCGCCTCCGATGACGATCTGGCAACGTCCACCAGGACGGGAGAACGCACCCAACACCCCATCGATGGCCTCAATGCGGGCGAAGTCGGCATTGCGCTCGTCTGCGAGCGCAATGCGCAGGCGTGTGGCGCAATGCGTGACCTCCAGGATATTGCCGGGGCCGCCGAGGGCTTCGACTATCCGCATCGCCATCGACGTATTCCCCACGGCCAACTCCTCTCACGGTTGTCGCCATTGTCTCGCATACGCCATCACAGTATCGCGCTTCGGAGTGTCGCGGTCGAAAACGTCGTATCCTATGTTTCACACGTTGCGTAGCAGGGTTGTTACTTGGAAACGAGGCAAGACCTGGAGCGATGTGGAATTTGCGTATCCCATGGACGAATGTCCGTGGCGATATACCGATTCCACATTGTTCCAGGTCTTTTTTGTTGTCCGGGTACATCGATGATGTGTTCCTGCACGCAGCGCGCAAAGCCGCAGACGCAAGCACTGTCAATGACGATGAAAGGAACAGGACAATGACGACGGCAGCAACATCACCCACATCGACCCAGACCGCAGCAGACGCGACAAACGCCGTGGCGAGCGAAGCGGCGAACGCCATCGAGAAGATCGAGGCCATGGAATCCCGCGGCTTCTCTTCCCGATTCCCGCTCAACAGCTCGTTCATCTTCACCTTCGGCGCGCTCGGTGGCATGCTGTTCGGCTTCGATACCGGCATCATCTCCGGCGCCTCCCCGCTCATCGAGTCCGACTTCGCCCTGAGCGTCTCCCAGACCGGTTTCATCACTTCGTCCGTGCTGATCGGCTCGTGCGCCGGCGCGCTGTCCATCGGCGCGCTGTCCGACCGGTTCGGCCGTAAGAAACTGCTCATCGTGTCCGCCATCCTGTTCCTGATCGGTTCGAGCATGTGCGCCATGTCCACCGGCTTCCTGATGATGGTCGCCGCGCGCATCATCCTCGGCCTCGCCGTCGGCGCGGCGTCCGCACTGACACCGGCCTACCTCGCCGAGCTCGCACCGAAGGAGCACCGCGGGTCGCTGTCCACGCTGTTCCAGCTCATGATCACCTTCGGCATCCTGCTGGCATACGCCTCCAACCTCGGTTTCCTCGGTCACAACCTGCTCGGCGTGCGCGATTGGCGTTGGATGCTCGGCTCGGCGCTCGTGCCGGCGGCGCTGCTGCTGATCGGCGGCCTGCTGCTGCCGGAATCCCCGCGCTATCTGGTGAACAAGGGAGACGAGCGCAACGCGTTCAAGGTGCTCACCCTCATCCGCAAGGACGTCGACCAGACGCAGGTGCAGCTCGAACTCGACGAGATCAAGGCCGTGGCCGCGCAGGACACCAAGGGCGGCGTGCGCGAGCTGTTCCGCATCGCGCGTCCGGCACTGGTGGCCGCCGTGGGCATCATGCTCTTCCAGCAGCTCGTGGGTATCAACTCGGTCATCTATTTCCTGCCCCAGGTGTTCATCAAGGGCTTCGGCTTCCCTGAAAACGATGCTATCTGGGTGTCTGTGGGCATCGGCGTGGTGAACTTCGTCTCCACCATCGTGGCCACCCTGATCATGGACAAGTTCCCGCGCAAGACGATGCTGATCTTCGGCTCCGTAGTGATGACCGTCTCGCTCGCCATTCTCGCCGTTATGAACTTCGTGGGCGACGTAGCCGTGCTCGCCATTCCGACCATGATCCTCATCGCCTTCTACATCCTCGGTTTCGCCATCTCCTGGGGCCCGATCGCATGGGTGCTCATCGGCGAGATCTTCCCGCTGTCGGTGCGAGGAATCGGCTCCTCCTTCGGCTCGGCGGCCAACTGGCTGGGCAACTTCATCGTCTCCCAGTTCTTCCTCATGCTGCTCGCCGCATTCGGCAACAACGTGGGTGGCCCATTCGCCATCTTCGGCGTGTTCTCGCTGCTGTCCATCCCGTTCGTCATGCGGTTCGTGCCGGAAACCAAGGGCAAGTCGCTGGAGGAGATCGAAGCGGAGATGACCCACCGCTGACGGTCGGAAGCCGACAGTCGGAAGCCGACAGTCGGAAGCTGACAGTCGGAATGATTTGCAACAACCTTTCCGATGATGCGTTGACGGCAATGGCCGACGTTCGCGATTCCGCGGCGTCGGCCATTCTCATATAGTCAGTCATCGGTAGTCGATCATGCGATTGCGTCGGATTGCATGCGATCCGACGCAATCCCACGCAATCCGACGTCTCAAGCATGTCCCGCGCAGCGCCCAGGAACCCAACGAGATATGAATTTTGACCAAACAGCAGGAAAGATTGTATCTTTTTCGCACAAAAGTTGACAACTCTTAACATAATTCCACACGAAATCGCGGAAAACGTGGCAGAATAAGAGGCATGGTAGCAACAAATGCGGGCCTTCCCGCCACCCCAGCAGATCTGATCAACGTCGATGAGGTTATCGGCAAGTACTATGACCTCGTCCCCGATCCGTCCGTTCCCGAGCAGCGTGTCATCTTCGGCACCTCCGGCCACCGCGGTTCGTCCCTGAAGACCTCGTTCAACGAGGCCCACATCATCGCCATCACCCAGGCCATCGCCGAATACCGCAAGAAGGCCGGCGTGACCGGTCCGCTGTACCTCGGCTCCGACACCCACGCGCTGTCTGCCCCGGCCAAGAAGACCGCCATCGAGGTCCTCGTCGCCAACGGCGTGCACGTGCGCATCGACTCCCGCGACGACTTCGTGCCCACCCCGGTGGTCTCCCAGGCCATCCTGACGCACAACCGCGCGGCGGACGGCACCCAGCGCTTCGAGGGTGAGGGCCTGGCCGACGGCATCGTCGTCACGCCGTCCCACAACCCGCCCACCGACGGCGGCTTCAAGTACGACCCGGTGACCGGCGGCCCGGCCCCGGCCGATGTGACGAACGCCATCGCCGCCCGCGCCAACGAGCTGCTCGGCGACTTCAAGTCCGTCAAGCGCGTACCCTACGAGGAGGCCATCAAGTCCGAGTACGTCGAGGGCTTCGACTTCCGTGAGCACTACGTCTCCGACCTGGAGAACGTCATCGACTTCGACGTGATCCGCAACTCCGGCGTGCGTCTGGGCATCGACCCGCTCGGCGGCGCTTCCGTGAACTACTGGCCGCTCATCAATGAGAAGTACGGCCTGAACATCGGCGTGGTGCGCCCCGAGGTCGACCCGACCTGGCGCTTCATGACCATCGACCACGACGGCAAGATCCGCATGGACCCGTCCTCCCCGTACGCGATGAAGGGTCTGGTCGACGAGCTCAACGCCGGCGCCTGGGACAAGTACGACCTGGTCGGCGGCACCGACCCGGACGCGGACCGTCACGGCATCGTCTGCCCGAACTGGGGCGTGATGAACCCGAACCACTACATCGCCGTGTGCGTGGAGTACCTCTTCGGCGGCAACCGTCCGGGCTGGCCCAAGGGCGCGGCCGTCGGCAAGACGCTGGTCTCCTCCTCCCTGATCGACCGCGTGGCCGCTTCGATCAACGCGAAGGTCATCGAGGTGCCGGTCGGCTTCAAGTGGTTCGTCGATCCGCTGTTCTCCGGCGAGGTCGCGTTCGGCGGCGAGGAGAGCTCCGGCATGAGCTTCCTGCGCAAGGACGGCCGCGTGTGGACCACCGATAAGGACGGCCTGATCCCCGACCTGCTGGCCGCCGAGATCACCGCCAAGACCGGCAAGAACCCGGCCGAGCTGCACAAGGACCAGGTGGCCCGCTTCGGCGAATCCTGGTACAAGCGCGTGGACACCCCGACCACTCTCGAGCAGAAGCAGAAGTTCGCCAAGCTCACCGGCGACGACGTGACCGCCACCGAGCTGGCCGGCGAGGACATCACCGCCAAGCTCACCGAGGCTCCGGGCAACCACGCCAAGATCGGCGGCCTCAAGGTCACCACCAAGGACAACTGGTTCGCCGCCCGTCCTTCCGGCACCGAGAACATCTACAAGGTGTACGCCGAGTCCTTCGAGAGCCCCGAGGCCCTCGACAAGGTGCTCGACGAGGCCAAGCTCGTGGTCGACAAGGCCCTGAGCGAGTGAGGGTAACGCGCGCCTAGTGTGTATGGTGCGTCATGCACGGTCCGTGCGTGCTGGCGCCCCTCGTTCCGCAAGGTTTCCTACGGATATCCCCGAACCGCACCTCCGATTGTTGGACTGAAGTAATTCAGATTCAATGATTGGAGGTGCGGTTTTTCATGTGTGGGAATGCGTAGGGATCACAGGCGTCATTATGACGATGAGTTCACCGATGAGTTCATACGTGCCGTCGTCGGCGCGATTCACAAGGGTGCCGGCAAAGTCTTCCTCGCGGGAAACCTATGGCTCTGTTAAACCAGCTTTGGCATAAGAGGCGAATTGGTGGGGCGGGGTTCCTAGGAAATCACTCTAGGAAATCAACACATTCAGAACTATCGCTGATTAACCCATGTCAATTCTGGTTCAACAGAGCCAAACCTTGTGTTTTGGCCTGACTGAGCCGATCGTCACGCAGTGCATCGGTGCCGCCAACGCCCTCGCAGACCGTTTCATCATGACTGGCGACAGCCTCCGACGACTCCACCATACGTACCGCGTAACGCTCGACGCACAGCACCCCACTCGCACGGCGCACATCCCCCGTTCGCAATCACGGACGGCGAGCACAAGGGATGCACCCCGCGCACGCGACGTACACCCCTTTCTCCGCGCTCGGCCACGCGCGCAACACGCCATTTGCGGTACGATGCGTCGATTCAACGTTTTTCGAGCTGTCGTACCGCAGCAGTGCGCCCCGACAGCCGAAGCAAACGTTTTCAATCCATATCGGGGCAATACGCCTGTTCTAAAAACCGCGGAAACAAGCCATTCCTGACTCATGGGCGAAATCGACCACACTCAGCCCTGCGGTACGATACACGAAAAACGCGCGATTCCGCACATCGTACCGCGCCTTCTTGTACACAACACGCCAAAAAGAGCCTTCTGAGGATTTCGTACCGCAGCCATATGCCACGCATGCATCACGAGCATCACCCACCGCAGTCACAGTGCCGCATCGCACAGCGCTGCGCCACACTATAAGCGGCTCCGTATGGGACAAAACCTAGACACATTCCTCGTTTCTTAGGCAGGCCCCAAAACAGGACGGCACAACAAGGCAGGCATACGCGCAAGGCGCCGATAAATAGTTGACTGCGCCTAAGCAATGGAAACACACGGCCCTTACACGCCAAAATCGGAAGAGCCACTTAACTTCCCTCCGAATCGCTTCCATACACCGCGAATGCAGGAAAGATTGCACCGCATCCCTATCCAAGCATCTCCGCCCACCTTCGGAGAACCTCATTGGCTGAGTTCAGGTCGTCAGCGGACATGGTCTTCCCGCCTTGCCGACAATACCCCACTCCCCTGCGTCGACCTCAACTTCTTCGGCGCGACTCCTTCAATCGGCGCTCGGCCAGCTGCTCGATCGTCATCGCAATCACCCGAAACTCGAATACCGCGCCGCGACGGGCAAGCTCGCGCGCCACATTGAAGGCGAACTCGGCGCGCGCATCCTCATCGGCAAGGCTCGCGGCGGTGGCTACGAACACGGTCCACCGCCGACCAATCAGTCGGTCCCGTTTCTCCCGATCACGCCGCCACTGTGTCTTGCTCGTACGATGATGATCTCCATCGTATTCGACCGCGACTTTGTATTCCGGCCAGGCCATGTCCAACGTCATTGGGAAACCCGAGTCGAACAGTGCATCGGGAACCATATAGTTCACCGCAGGCTGAGGAATGCCATGTGACAACAGCGAGATTCGTTCCTCGGTTTCCTTCGGTGAATCCGCTCCGGGCACGACCAGATCCAATGCACGCAGACACCGAGACCGGCCCTTGAATCCCACGAGTCCGTTGATGCACGCGGCGAAATCGCGATGCACGGCCAGGATGTCACGATTGTTGGCCAGTGACGGCTGCTTCGCCGTGGCGGTGATGATGGCGTCACCAAGCACGACCAACGACTCGAGTGGAACATGCACCGCCATCTGCGCCCACACATGGAACAGATCCAATGCAAAGACATGCCGATTAATCCGAACCACGTTCTCATTGGTGACGTATCTCCATATATGGGTGCGCACTTCCTCGTTTCGAGCACGAATGCGCTTGTCCCGTGTGCTGCACACGGCATGTAACACCGACTGGTCAAGATTGCAGTCGGCCGGCAACGGCACGGACTGCAGCGCAAGAGACGTGGTCATGCCGAACAGCAGCCTACGGTCCAATCGTTTGGCGACTTCAGTGCAGCGCCGCGCAGTATCGCGTTTGCGCTGCGCAATGCTTTCACCCATCGCAGGGATTGGGCCGCTCGCACTCACGGACTCAGCGGCGCGCATAGGGGCACAGGTCACCTCCGATTCCTCAGGTGGCGGATCATGAAGCGAGATGGCAGGTGCGGCATAGGCATCATCATTGATTGCGGTACTCATGGGCTCACCGTAACGAACCGGCCGCAAAAAGGAAAGCCAAAACGGGGTATGTGGTTCCAGCTTCCGTTATGCAGGGTAAATGTGGATAACTTCGGTGACTCAGCGACCGTCTGACGGCACGGCAATCGTTGCGCATGGCGTGCGTTAGGGTGGAGCGCAGGACGACTGTTGCGCCGAAGGACGGCGATGCACGGCGATGCACGGCGATGCACCGGGCGATCCGAATGCAGCGCCGTCATGTGGACAATCGAGCGGATAATCCACAGGCAAGGTGAGCGAGCGCAGTCGCGCCCCTCGGAGGAGCTGTTCGCACTGACCGGAAAGTGAGTGAAACGTGACCATCACAGTATCGACGGACGGATCGGCACTGGGCAATCCGAACGGCCCGATGGGCTGGGCCTGGGCCGACCATGAGAAAAACGCCGGCGGCAAGCCCGGCCATGACCATGACGATCATGGATATGACGCCGGCGGAGCCACGAACGGCACCAACCAGATTGGCGAGCTGTGCGCGGTGCTCGAGGCGTTGCGCGCACACCCCGGCAGCGAGCCCCTGCTCATCGAATCCGATTCGCAGTACGCCATCAACTGCTCCACCACATGGGTGAAGGGCTGGAAGCGCAACGGCTGGAAGAACTCGCAGAAAAAGCCCGTGAAGAACGTGGAGCTCATCAAGGCGATCGACGCCGAGATCTCGCGCAGGCCCGGGCCGGTGAAGTTCAAGTGGGTCAAGGGGCATGCGGGCAACGCCGGCAACGAACTGGTCGACGAGCTGGCACGCACGTATGCCGGCGACTGCCGCTCGGGCGCGCGAGACGGCTACCTGCCCATCGAGGGATGGCAGTCACTGCTGCATTCCGAATACGCGCGCGGTACCGACGTGCCGCCGGACGTGCAGCTGGTGTTGGACGGCAATACCGACGCGGACAGTCTGCGTAAGCCGACGTTCGTGCAGGAATCGGCGCAGAAATCCGTGCAGCAGTCGGCTCATGACGCAGCCGGGCAGCCCCCCGCCGATACGGCATCGGGCGACAAGCAATCGTTGGCGGAGCTTCTGGCCGAGCCCGAGGGCGTGCCGGATCTGGATTTCGGGGATACCGGCAATGCCGAGAGCACTGGAGTCACCGATACTCCGAATCCCAGCCCCAATCCGAATCCCAAGCCCAATCCCAGCCCCAGCGGACTGACGGTGTCAGGCACGCTGACCTTCTCCCCCGCACCCAAGACCAGCCCGTACTTCAACGGCCAGCCAATGCCGATTTCCGGCACCATCACCATCACCGGATACGTGGACGGCGACGGCAATCTGACCATCACCGGCGTCCCCTTTATCCGGCGTTAGCCGGAAGCAACGCATCGTCAACCACCCGTTCGCCTACCATAATCGGACACGAAGGCACATATTCGCTCACCCGCGTTAGGATAGGAACCGGACTTCACAGCGTTACCGCATAGTGTGAAGCACGGATGGCAAAGGAGAATCGCATGGATAAGGCACAGCAGGATGCCCTCAAGAAGGCGGCCGGCATCGAGGCCGCCAAGCTCATCGAGAACGGCATGATCGCCGGCCTCGGCACCGGTTCCACCGTCAGGTTCCTGGTGGACGAACTAGGCCGTCGCGTCCAGGAGGAGGGCCTGCAGTTCACGGGCGTCACCACCTCCCGCCGCACGCAGGAGCAGGCCGAGGGCTACGGCATCAAGATCGTGGACATCGACGATGTGGACCACATCGACATCACCATCGACGGCGCCGACGAAGTGGACAAGAACTTCAACGGCATCAAGGGCGGCGGCGCGGCTCTGCTGTGGGAGAAGATTGTGGCCACCAACTCCAACAAGATCGTCTGGATCGTGGATGAGTCCAAGGTGGTGGACACCATCGGCAAGTTCCCGCTGCCGGTCGAGGTGATTCCGTTCGGCGCCGGCCATGTGGTCAAGAAGTTCGAGGCCAAGGGCTACAAGCCGGTGCTTCGTCTCGACGCCGAAGGCAAGGAGGTGCGCACCGACGAGAACAACTTCGTGGTGGACCTGCATCTGGATCGCATCGACCACCCGTACGAGCTGGCCGAGGATCTCATCAACACGGTCGGTGTGGTGGAGCACGGCCTGTTCCTCAACATGGTGGACAAGGTCATCGTCGGCGACCCGAACGGCCCGCGCGTGATGACCAACGCCAACAAGTGATCGACGGCTGCCGAACATCGGAGGCCGGGCGCCGGGTGAAGGATATCGAGGATATCGCCGCGTGCCGCTGGGCGTCCAGTAGTCTCCAGTAATTAGGTAATCGATTGAGTGCGGGCGATTCGGCGTTTCCGTAACGCGCGCCTGCACCGCTGTACGAGCCCGTTTCCGCTGTGGAATTCCATGATTCCTCTGGCGGAAACGGGCTCGTGTCGTTTTGGCGCAACGGCATGGTCATGGCGAGGGCTGGAACGAGACCTGTACGCCGGTGGTTGCACGGCAGTCACGGCTGAATCCGCCCCGGACTTATGTTCTGTTGGGTGTCCCACTCGCACACAGCGCCCTTGCGGTATCAAATGGGACGAAACATAAGTCAGCGACGGGGTTATGTTACGTTTCGTCCCGTTTTGAGGTGGGGGG
>NZ_JFAO01000059.1:0-17194 GCF_006408945.1 Bifidobacterium sp. UTBIF-78 | reverse complement strand
AGAATTGGAAGAAGGCCATTGCCCTTGTTGCTTCCGCTGCCGCTCTCGTGAGCGTCGCCGCGTGTGGTTCCAGCAACGCTGGTGGCGACGGTGGTTCCAGCGATTCCGGCAAGAAGACCGTGGGCTTCGTGGCCGTCGGTCCTGAGGGCGGCTTCCGTACCGCCAACGAGAACGACATCAAGGCCGCGTTCAAGGATGCCGGCTTCGAACTGGTCTACTCGCCGACCCAGAACAACGATCAGCAGAAGCAGATTCAGGCCTTCAACAAGTTCGTCAACGATGAGGTGGACGCCATCATCCTGTCCTCCACCGAGGACTCCGGTTGGGACGACTCCCTGAAGAAGGCCGCCGAGGCCGAGATCCCGGTCTTCACCGTGGATCGTAACGTCGAGGTCAAGGACGACGCCGCCAAGAAGGACATCGTCTCCCACATCGGCCCGTCCAACGAGTGGGCCGGCGAGCAGGCCGCCGAGTTCGTGAACAAGAACTTCCCGGATGGCGCCAACGGCTTCATCCTGGAAGGCCCGGCCGGCCTGTCCGTAGTGAAGGATCGTGGCACCGGCTGGTCCAACAAGATCGGCTCCAACATCAAGGTCCTCGAGTCCCAGTCCGCCAACTGGTCCACTGATGAGGCCAAGACCGTGACCGCCGGTCTGCTTGACAAGTACAAGTCCGAGAACCCGCAGTTCATCTTCGCCCAGAACGACGAGATGGGCCTCGGCGCCGCCCAGGCCGTTGACGCCGCCGGCCTCAAGGGCAAGGTCAAGATCATCACCATCGATGGTACGAAGAACGCCCTGCAGGCCCTGGTCGACGGCGATCTCTCCTACGTGATCGAGTACAACCCGATCTTCGGCAAGGAGACCGCTCAGGCCGTCAAGGACTACCTGGATGGCAAGACCGTCGAGAAGGACATCCAGATCGACTCCAAGACCTTCGACGCCACCAGCGCCAAGGAGGCCCTGGACAACGGCTCCCGCGCGTACTGATCGCCCGGAACATCCAGCTGACAATTGAACTGAACTCGTAGTGATGGTGTGAGAGGGAGCCCCTTCCTTCCACACCATCACTCATGTTCGGCCCAAATATCACAAAACGATAACAATCCCCTTCTCGTTTAAGGCAAAGACATGACTGATAAAACCCCTATCGTCGTGATGAAGGGCATCACGATTGAATTCCCGGGCGTCAAGGCTTTGGACGGTGTCGACCTGACCCTCTACCCGGGCGAAGTGCACGCCCTCATGGGTGAGAACGGTGCCGGTAAGTCCACCATGATCAAGGCTCTGACCGGTGTGTACAAGATCGACGCCGGCTCCATCACGGTCGAAGGCAAGCCGCAGCAGTTCAACGGCACGTTGGACGCGCAGAACGCCGGCATCGCCACCGTGTACCAGGAAGTGAACCTGTGCACCAACCTCTCCGTGGGTGAGAACGTGATGCTCGGCCACGAAAAGCGCGGCCCGTTCGGCATCGACTGGAAGAAGACCCACGAAGCCGCCAAGACCTATCTGGCCCAGATGGGTCTGGAGTCCATCGATCCGCACACCCCGCTGAGCTCCATCTCCATCGCCATGCAGCAGCTGGTCGCCATCGCACGCGCCATGGTCATCAACGCCAAGGTGCTGATTCTCGATGAGCCGACCTCCTCTCTGGACGCCAACGAGGTGCAGGACCTGTTCAAGATCATGCGCAAGGTGCGTGACTCGGGCGTGGCCATCCTGTTCGTCTCCCACTTCCTCGACCAGATCTACGAGATCACCGACCGTCTGACCATCCTGCGCAACGGTAAGTTCATCAAGGAAGTCATGACCAAGGACACCCCGCGTGACGAGCTCATCGGCATGATGATCGGCAAGTCCGCCGCCGAGCTGAGCCAGATCGGTGCCAAGAAGTCCCGTCGCGAGATCGAGCCCGGCGAGAAGCCGCTGCTCGAGGCCAAGGGCCTGGGTAAGAAGGGCACCATCAACCCGGTCGATCTGGACATCTACAAGGGCGAGGTCGTCGGCTTCGCCGGCCTGCTGGGCTCCGGCCGTACCGAGCTCGGCCGTCTGCTGTTCGGCGCCGACAAGCCGGATTCGGGCACCTACGAGTTCAACGGCAAGAAGGTCAACATCTCCGACCCGTACACCGCCCTGAAGAACAAGATCGCGTACTCCACCGAGAACCGCCGCGACGAGGGCATCATCGGCGACCTGACCGTCCGCCAGAACATGCTCATCGCCCTGCAGGCCACCCGCGGCATGTTCAACCCGATTCCGAAGAAGGAAGCGGACGCGATCGTCGATAAGT
Organism: Bifidobacterium sp. UTBIF-78; assembly: GCF_006408945.1. NCBI lineage: Bacteria > Bacillati > Actinomycetota > Actinomycetes > Bifidobacteriales > Bifidobacteriaceae > Bifidobacterium > Bifidobacterium sp. UTBIF-78. Next base: position 14,902 of record NZ_JFAO01000059.1, on the reverse strand, counting down.
ACATGGAGGAACTCAACGTTCGTCCGCGCGACCCCGACCGCCCGATCAAGAACCTCTCCGGTGGTAACCAGCAGAAGGTGCTCATCGGCCGTTGGCTGGCCACCCACCCCGAGCTGCTCATCCTCGACGAGCCGACCCGTGGTATCGATATCGGCGCCAAGGCCGAAATCCAGCAGGTCGTGCTCGACCTCGCCTCCAAGGGCATGGGCGTCGTCTTCATCTCCTCCGAGCTTGAAGAGGTCGTGCGTCTGTCCGACGACATCGAGGTCCTCAAGGATCGCCACAAGATCGCAGAAATCGAAAACGGCGACACGGTTTCCCAGGCGACCATCGTCGAAACCATCGCCAACACCAACGTGAACGGAAAGGAGGCGTGAGATGGCTGAAAAGGCAAAGGAAGAGGGCAACGCCCTCGTCAAGAAGCTGCTGAGCAACAACCTGACCTGGTCTGTTGTCGCATTCATCCTGCTGATTGTCATCTGCACCATCTTCCAGCATGACTTCCTCGCTCTGAGCTGGAACACCAACACTGGCGGTCTGGCCGGCCCGCTGATCACCATGCTTCAGGAGTCCGCCCGATACCTGATGATCGCCACCGGTATGACCTTGGTCATCTCCACCGCCGGCATCGACCTTTCCGTCGGTTCCGTGATGGCCGTGGCCGGTGCCGCCGCGATGCAGTCCCTGTCCAACGGCGTGAACGTGTGGGTCTCCATCCTCATCGCCCTGGCCGTCGGTCTGGTCATCGGCTGCGTCAACGGCGCTCTGGTTTCCCTTCTCGGCCTCCAGCCGTTCATCACCACCCTGATCATGATGCTCGCCGGCCGTGGTATCGCCAAGGTGATCACCTCCGGTGAGAACACCGATGCCTCCGCCGTCGCCGGCAACGAGCCGCTGCGCTGGATCGCCAACGGCTTCATCCTCGGCATCCCCGCCAACTTCGTCATCGCCGTGGTCATCGTGATCCTCGTCGGCCTGCTGTGCCGCAAGACCGCCATGGGCATGATGATCGAGGCCGTCGGCATCAACCAGGAAGCCTCCCGCATGACCGGTATCAAGCCGAAGAAGATCCTCTTCCTCGTCTACGCGGTTTCCGGTTTCCTCGCGGCCATCGCCGGTCTGTTCGCCACCGCATCCGTGATGCGCGTTGACGTGGTCAAGACCGGTCAGGACCTCGAAATGTACGCCATTCTGGCGGTCGTCATCGGCGGCACCTCGCTGCTCGGTGGTAAGTTCTCCCTCGCCGGCTCCGCTGTCGGCGCCGTGATTATCGCCATGATCCGCAAGACCATCATCACCCTCGGCATCAACGCCGAAGCAACTCCGGCCTTCTTCGCCGTCGTGGTGATCGTGATCTGCGTGATGCAGGCTCCGAAGATTCACAACCTGGGTGCGGCGATGAAGCGCAAGCGCGCACTTCAGGCTCAAGCTAAGGCGGTGGCAGCATGACAACAGCTACGGCAAACAAAGTGAAGGCTCCCAAGAAGGGCTTCAAGATCGATCGTCAGATGATCCCGACCCTCGCGGCCGTAGTGATCTTCCTCCTGATGATCATCATGGGACAGGCTCTGTTCGGCACCTACATCCGATTGGGCTTCATCTCCTCCCTGTTCATCGACCACGCCTACCTGATCATCCTGGCCGTGGCCATGACCCTGCCGATTCTGACCGGTGGTATCGATCTGTCAGTCGGCGCCATCGTGGCCATCACCGCAGTCGTCGGCCTCAAGCTGGCGAACGCCGGTGTGCCCGCCGTGCTGGTCATGATCATCATGCTGCTCATCGGCGCCGTGTTCGGCCTGCTGGCCGGTACGCTGATCGAGGAGTTCAACATGCAGCCGTTCATCGCCACGCTGTCGACGATGTTCCTGGCCCGTGGTATCGCCTCCATCATCTCCACCGACTCGCTGACCTTCCCGGACAGCAACAACTTCGCGTTCATCGCGAACGAGATCAAGATCATCGACAACCCGAAGATCTCCAACGATCTGTCCTTCAACGTCGGCGTGATCATCGCCCTGCTGGTCGTCGTGTTCGGCTATATCTTCCTGCACCACACCCGCACCGGCCGCACCATCTACGCCATTGGTGGCTCCCGTTCCTCCGCGGAGCTTATGGGTCTGCCGGTCAAGCGCACGCAGTACACCATCTACCTGACCTCCGCGACGCTCGCCGCCCTGGCCTCGATCGTGTACACCGCGAACATCGGTTCCGCCAAGAACACCGTGGGTGTCGGCTGGGAGCTCGACGCCGTGGCCTCCGTGGTCATCGGCGGTACGATCATCACCGGTGGCTTCGGCTACGTGCTCGGCTCCGTGCTCGGCGCTCTGGTCCGCTCCATCCTCGACCCGCTCACCTCCGACTTCGGTGTGCCGGCCGAATGGACCACCATCGTGGTCGGCCTCATGATCCTCGTCTTCGTCGTCCTGCAGCGTGCGGTGATGGCGGTCGGGGAACGGAAATAGCGGATTGCCCGCCGGTCTCCGACACCGGAGGCCGCGGGTGGGCATTCCGCCTCACCGATAATCGAATACAACTGAAGAACAACTGAATAATAACTAAACAATAACTGAAAAGGCGGGCCGCTTTCCGGTTTCGTTTCCCGCTCGAACCACTGCCATTATCGGCGGCGGAACGAAACGGTACGCCACTTGCGGCCCGCCACTATTCCTTTTTGCTTTCTCCTTTTCTTCCTTTCATCGCACTTGGGGCGCGGTCCGGTTCCTCCGGCCGCGCCCCAAGTGTTTTTGCGTTGGTTGGTGGTTGGTGGATGCGGTGGGATAAGTCGGTGAGAGTAGACGGCATGCGGTGGAAGTGCCGGTAATATGTGCCGACGTTTGGCGTTGCACCGTAACAGGTGCAGTCGGATTTTGCAGGTTGAATGTCGGATTTTCGTATGTTCGTATGTTGACTGTCGGATGGTGTTGCATGGTGACGGTTGCAGTCGGTTTTTGCGGGTTGGCTGTCGGTTTTTCGTATGTTCGTTTGTTGACTGTCGGATGGTGTTGCACGGTGACGGTTGTCGTCGGATCTTGCAGTGTCGAATCTTGCAGGATTTCGCAGGTTAACTGTCGTATTTCCGTATTGTCGTTTTTCCATATGTTGACTGTCGGATTTCGACGTACCAGTGTCGGACCTCGTATGTTGACTGTCGGATTTCGACGGTTGACTGTCGGACCTCGTGCGGTATATGCACGAAATCCGACACTCAACCGTTGAAGTCCGACACGGATGTGTTGAGATCCGACAGTCAATCGTTGAGGTCCGACAGTCAAATGTTGGGGTCTTCCTACGTCGGGGATTCGTTTGCTTGTGTGTCTTTGCGAAAGGTTCCGCCGCGGCGGGACGCGCTCATGGCGAGTCATGGCATGCGTATCGTCATTTTGAAGGCGAACTCATCGAACGTGAATCCGCGGCGGTTGATTCCGAACAGTGACGGGTCTGCGGTCGGTGCGGTTAACCGCGAAGAGTCCGGGACTGCGGCTGGTGGTGAACGGGCCGGATTCGGTGCCGTCAGCCGATGCGACTGCGGCAATGCGACCCGATGCCGTTCTGATGGCGGCGGATGAGTCTTCCGTGCACTCTAATATTCCTTGATGGCGGTAACGGGATGCAACTTACGCGAGAAGTGGCTCGCTCCTATCTGTAACACTCAATACAGCACTGCACACGCCGGTTGGTAAACCTGACTTCCAGACGTTTCACAATGATGATGTAGAGGAGATCTATCATGCCCCAATCGCAGCGGCAGCCCAATTCCGCCGGCATCCAGCATGTCGTGGATAGCGAGCGCATCCCACCGCGACTCATCGGCGCCATCGTGGCCGTGGGGTCGCTGGCTTTCATCGGCATCCTCACCGAAACCGTGATGACCGTGCTCTTCCCGGCCCTGATGCGCGAGTTTAACGTCGACACTGCCACCGTGCAGTGGATCACCACAATTTACCTGCTTTCCGTGGCGGCCTCGATGCCGATCAGCTCGTTCCTCAAGCGCCGGTTCCGTCTCAAGGCCATCTTCCTGGCCGCTGTGGCACTCGGCGTCACCGGCTCGCTCATCATGATCGTGGCGCAGGCGTTCCCGCTGATGATTCTGGCCCGCATCATTCAAGGCGTCGGTTCCGGCGTCGCCACGCCGCTGATGATCAACATTATCCTCGAGCAGTCGCCGCGTTCCAAGATCGGCCGTCTCATGGGCGTCGGCTCGCTGGTGATCACCGTGGCCCCTGCCATCGGCCCGACCGTGGGCGGCGCGGTGACCAGCGTTTTGCCGTGGCGTGCGATCTTCGTCGGTGCGGTGCCGCTGATGCTCATCGCCGCGGTGATCGGCTGCATCTGCATCGAGCAGCGCACGCCCACCGAGGATGCCTATCTCGACCCGGTCCAGCTGTGTCTGATTGTCCTAGCGCTGGTGGGACTGGTCCTCGCCCTGAATCAGGGCGGTGTGGCCGTCAGTGCGGCGGTGAGCGGGGGAGCGGCCGTACGCCCCGGAGTCGTCGCCGTGGTGAGCCTCATCGTGGGTCTTGGCGCCCTGATCTTGTTCGCCAAGAGCTCCCAGCGCGCCTTCTCCCCGTTGCTGCGGCTGGGCATCCTGCGTGACCCGGCCGTGCTGCTTCATGCCATCGCCTATCTGCTGTTGCCGCTGGTAGGTATCGGCTATGGCTATGTGATTACCAATGTGTCGCAGCTGTCGCTCGGTACGTCTGCCTTCGTGGCCGGTTCGCTGGTGCTGCCCGGTGCGTTGATCGGTGCGGTGTGCGCGCCCGTGGGCGGCTGGTTCTACGACCGCTTCGGCGCGGTCAAGCCGATTCTCATCCCTCTGGGCATCGCGATTCTGGGGCCGGTGCTGATGCTGGTCTTCTCCATGCATCTCACGCCGGGATTGCTGGCCGGATTCTACTTCATTTTCGGTTTCTTCTACGCCATCGGCAACGCGAACGTGATGACCAGCGGCCTGTCCGAAGTGCCGCACGAGTTCCGTCCGGACGGCAACGCCATCTTCAACACCTGCCTGCAGTTCGGTGGCGCGGCCGGAACCGCCCTGTTCTCCACTGTGCTGACCGTGGCCCAGGCGGGTGCCGGGGACGAGGGCACGCCGCAGTTCGCGCACGCCACCGCCGTGGGCGGCGCATGGACCTTCGCCGTGATGATCGTGATCTGCCTGATCGGATGGGGATGTCTGGCCACCGCCTTCCGCATTCGTGCGCGACGTGGCCCCGTGCAGGCCTGACGCCGGTTATTACCGATTATTTATGCGGGGCTGGAATCCGGAAATCACCATCCGTGGTGCCCGGATCAGGTGCCCGGATTAGGGGATACGGCACAATATCCGCACTGCGGCCTAGTTTGTGAAGCATGGGAATCGAGAACACGCATAAGCTGATCGTCAACTGTCTGCCGCTGGATGCCGCCGAACGTCAGGCGTTCGTCAAGGCCGCACGGGACGTGCCGCAGGAGTTCGTCGGGAGCGAGGACCATCGCGGCGACATGGTCTGGCCGGTGAACATCCCCGATGAGCTGAAGTCTCGGGCCACCGCGGTCATCGGCAATTTCCCGGTCTCCGAGGCCGAGCGGTACACGCGACTTGAGTGGCTGCAGACTTTCAGCGCTGGCGTGGACGCCTACGTCCGGCCCGGCGTGCTGCCACGGGGAACTATGGTCACCAATGCCACCGGCGCTTACGGCCGTAGCGTCTCCGAGCACATGTTCGCCATGATGTGGTCGCTGATGAAGAACCTCAACCAGTACGCGGTCAACCAGCACGACCATCGTTGGCATGATCAGGGGACGGTACTCAGCCCCGAAGGCGGCATCGCCCTGGTCATCGGCGCGGGCGACATCGGCTCGCACTTCGCCCAGCTGGCACAGGCCGTGGGCTTGCGTACGTTTGGCGTGCGACGTCATCCGGATGTGCCTGCCAAGGGCGTCGAGAAGATGTATGGGTTCGACCGTCTTGATGCGCTGCTGCCGCTGGCGGATGTGGTGGCGTTGGCGGTGCCGCGCTCACCGCAGACCCATCATCTGCTGGATGCGGACCGGCTTGCACGGCTCAAGCCCACCGCCATCGTGCTCAATGCGGGCCGTGGCGATGCCATCGACCCTGAGGCCCTTGCCGCGGCGCTGGCCGAGGGAAGGTTGCGCGGTGCGGGACTCGACGTCACCGAGCCCGAGCCGTTGCCGGCCGAAAGCCCTCTGTGGGACGAGCCGCGTTGCCTCATCACCCCGCATGTCGCCGGAGGCAATCACTTGAAGGAGACCTCTGAGCAGATCATCCGCATCGCGCTGACCAATGTGTCCCGTTACGCCAAGCAGCAGGAGCTGCTTAACCTCGTTGGCCGCTGATGACATGTCATCGGCGTGCCGAAACGTGATGCGTGTGATTGATGGACTGACTGATAGCCCCGTTCTCGGGCAGACATGAAATGTGGGGCGTTCCCGCCATCCTAGAGGAACTTCCGCGCAGGATGGCGGGAAACCTTCTCAGGATGACGGGAACGCCCCACATTCGGAAATGACGGGACAACCGCGCTGCCTGTGCGTGTTTGGTTCGCGCAATGAGTTGCCGTATGAATCGTCGCTCATTGCGCGAACCCCGACAATCGCATTTCAGGCGGCAAGCTCGGTTTTGAGCGCCTTCAGATCAGCCAGAATTGCCGCATGGCATGCCTCGTTGGTGTCGAAGGCGAGGTGGCAGAACGCGCACTCGTGGCCTTCGCGGTTTTCGTGGCAGGCGTGGATGCAGGCCTTGCCCTCGCACTGCTCGTCGGAGCCGTGCATGCAGTCGTTGTCGTCGCAGCAGTCGCCGGTCAGGCAGCATCCGCAGCATCCGCAGGCCGCCACGCCATGCTGGTGGGCGGAGACATCGAACTTGGCGAGCGTGTCCTTGCAGACGGCGAAGGTGCCCTCTTCGGTGACGATTTCGTAAGCGTGCTGGTCAATGGTCTTGATGGTCATTGGTTTCCCTTTCAATGTGTTCAACGCATTTGTCGATTGAAAAGTGTAAGGCCTCTCGCGGCGCGCGTGATAGTTAGTGAAAGTGGTTACCGATCCCGTTGCTCGTCGTCATTTCGGGCGCCGTCGATGGTCTTCCTCGCGCAGCGGGGGCACAGACCATAGATTTCCAACTCATGGGTGACGTCGATATAGTGCAGTTTGGCGGCTGCCTGTTCGATCCACTGTTCCAGCCCCGGAATCTCGATTTCTATGGTCGTTCCACAACTCCGGCACATGATGTGGTGGTGGTGACGATGATCGACACAGGAACGATACAGGGTTTCGCCGTTGAGATGGATAACGTCGAGTTTGCCCTGGTCGGCCATCATCTGCAGATTCCGGTATGCGGTGGTGGTGCCGATGCGCGTACCGCGATGCCTCAGAATATCGGTGATTTCCTGGGCGGTGGCGAAGCGCGATAATTCCGACAGCGTCCGCTCGATCAGCATACGCGGCCTGGTGATGCGGGGGTTGGATGACTGTGCCGCGCGCTCGTCGCGGTGTTGCTCTTCAGAATCGGCCACTGTCGTCTTCCCCTCCTTTAGCTAATGATACTTGTTATCATTTAGAAAGCAAGTCGGGTGTTTACGCAGGGGAAAAGTCATACTGAAACCAGCGGCTCGGACCTGATCCGTCAGGGCCCGCCAAACATGATAATGGGGATGCACCGCATGTACCGCGGTGCATCCCCATTACACATATGTGCCACAGGCAGGGCGAAATCAGCTCCGAGCGGCCATCATCGGCCGAGAGCGGACATCATCACCACTGGTTGGCGCCGGTGCCCTGGAACTTCACGGTGAAACCGCGCTGGTAGTGCAGGAACATGGCGGCGCCGTAACGGTCGACCGGACGGTGGGTGAAGAGCATGCGGATGGCGAAGGCGGTCTGCACGTCCTCCGGGAGGGCGAGGAACGCCTTGTGGGCATCCCAGTACGGGTTGGTGGTGATGGCGGCGTCCGGCACGTAGGCGTAGCCGTAGCCATCCTCGTTCACGTAGCCCATGAACGGCAGATCCCAAGCGTTGTGGTTGGTGAGCTGCTGCTTGAAGTACTCAACCTCGGCCAGCGCCTGGTCGCTGATGCCGAATTTCTTGGCGACCTCGTTGCCGTGGGAGGTCTTGGTGTCCGCGTCCTTGTTGAACAGGTCAGGGTCGACGACGATGAGCTTCTCTTCCGCCATGATGATGATCCTTTCATTCGGCGACCGTTCCCGCCACGGCCGTCATGACAGTATTGTGGATGTGCGATTTGGGAATGATTCGCACATCAATCAGCCTCCTCGTGTGGTGGAGGAGGCTACGCTTAGTATCGCGCTGGTTCCTAAGCCTAACACTTGAAAAGCTCGAAATAGAGCCGATTTGCCGATTTTTAACCTTGCGGTAACGTGTTTGGGAGGTTCTGTACGTCTCTGTGTAAGTGTGTTCGCATACTGCGCAAACGAACAATAATCATGTTCGTATTTGCTGAAAACAGGACATGATGAAGGCCATGAACCTTGGATGGGTTCATGGCCTTCATCAGTGTGCGCCGAACGTTGCTCGACGATTGGCAGTTAGCGATTCAGCCCGTCGGCTTGCCGTACATCGGCTTGATCGGTCTGGGCCTGACCGATGGGATGAGCCGCGTCACCGCGACTGCCGTCGTCGGAGCTCCGGCGTGGCTCTACGAATATGCGGCGGATACACGATCCGTCTATCAATCCGCGTCAGTCGGTGAGCTCCTGACCGTTGGCGTCCTTGTGCCACGGAGAGCCGTACTGGCTGGAGAGGATGAGGATGCCCTCGACCAGACCCCAGATCGCGGCGGCGATCGGGCCGAGACCGAGCAGAATCCAACCGACCAGCGTGAGCAGCAGCTGGGCCACCGCCTTGCCGGTGTAGCCCAGATAGAAATTGTGGACGCCCAAGGAACCGAGGAAGATGCCAAGCAGGCCGGCGGCCATTTTGGACTTGGCCCCGTAGGCGGCGGCCGGGGCCGCATATTGGGGAGCCGCATACGGCTGCGTGTAGGGGTTGGTGGGCTGGCCGTAGGGCTGCTGTCCGTACGCGCCCGCGGGCTGTCCGTAGGCGCCGGCCGGCTGCTGCGCGCCGTACACCGGCTGGGCCGGCTGGCTGTAGGGCTGGCTGTACTCGCCGGTCGGCTGTGCGGGCTGTCCATACTGGTACGGTGCGTATCCGGCGGCCTGCGCCGGCTGACCGGGCTGGACGTACGATTGCGTCGGCTGCTGGCCGTAGGCCCCGGATGCCGGGTCGGCGTAGGATGCGCCCTGCGGCGTCGATTCGGGAGCGGAAGGCTGATACTCGCCGTATGCGTTGGACGGTTGCGTGTATGCGCCGTTACTCTGGGCGGGCTGGTTGTACTCCGGCTGCGTGTTCGCCGAATTCTGCGGCTGCTGTTCCGGATTGGCCGGAACATACGGTTGTTGGTTGTCGCTCATCGTTGGGTTCCCTTCTCTGGATAGACGGCGTCGCCGTTGTTGCCAACCATCATCTCACGTTTTATATGGAAGCGGAACATGCCGCGCTGTGCGGTCGCTATTCGCGGACGAGCTGGATGTGCTCCACGTCCTTGCGCTTCGAGCGGCGGAAGATCACGAAACGATTGCCGATGGACTGCACCACTTCGGCGTTGAGCTGCTCGGCAAGCTGTTCGGCCGCTTCCTTGGCGGTCAGGCCCGAGCCGTCCTGCACGGCGACCTTGATGAGCTCATGCTTCTCGATGGTTTCGTCGGCCTGCTTGATGGCCGCCTCGGTCAGGTCGTTCTTGCCGACGTAGAGCAGCGGCTTGAGTGAGTTCGCCAGCGCGCGCAGCTGCTTGATTTGCTTTTTGGTCAATGCCATGGAAGTTCCTTACGTTCAAGTGACCACAACAGCATACCCGCCGGTCGCGTCATGCGTGCCGGCCGACATCGCTCACAGCGCCACGATGGCCGCGATATAGCCAATCACCGCCACGGCGAATATCGCATCCTTGGGGCCGGGCGCGAAGACCCGCCAATGCGTCCGGGCGATGCCCTCCTCATAGCAGCGCGCATCCAACGCCAGCGACAGATTGTCCGCGTGACGCAGGGTGCCGGCGAACACCGGCACGATGATCGCGCTCATCGCCTTGATGCGCTGCGTGAGCGAGCCGGTTTCGATCGAACCGCCCCGGGCCGCCTGTGCGTCCACGATCGAGCGCGTCTCGTCGGTGAGCGTGGGAATGAACCGCAAGGCCAGACTCATCACCAGCGCGATCTCCTGCGCGTGCAGCCCGAACCGGGCGAACGGCCGCAGCAACGCCTCGAAGGCGTCCGTCATGGCGGTGGGCGTGGTGGTGGCGAGGAACACCGCTCCCAGAATGATGACCAACGCGAAGCGGCAGGCATACAGCACGGCGATGGTCACGCCTTGGTCGGTGATGCTGAACGGCCCCCACGCGACCAACGGCGTGCCGGTGCGCACCACGATCAGATTGCACAGGCTCATCAGGACGAGCAGCGCCAGAATCGGGTGGATCGACGCGAGTACGCGAATCGGATTGAGACGGGCGAAGAGCATCACCGCCAACGTGAGCGTGACGCCAAGCGCCAGCTGTACGGGCGTGTTCACTGCGAACATCGTGAACATCGCGGCCAGGAATCCCACCATCTTCACGCGCGGGTCGAGCCTGTGGATCGGCGAGCGGCGACGGTTGGGAACAGAGGGTGCGGTCGCAGTCTGCGATTCGTGGACTGATTCGTGGGGTGCATCGAGGGCAGGTGCGATGGGCATGCGCACCACGCGGTCTCCCAGCTCCTCGGCCTCCGCTCGGTCATGCGTGATGATGAGCATCGTCACGCCGCGGGCCTTCAGCGTATGGAGCAGCTCGTGGATGCGAGCCTTGGCATGCACGTCCAGACTGGCGGTCGGTTCATCCATGACGAGCACATCCGGCCGGCATGCCACCACGCCGGCGATGGCCACGAGCCGTTGCTGTCCGCCGGACAAATCGAAGGGGGAGCGGTCGGCCAGATGCTCGATGTGAAGCAATGACAGCGCCTCCCGGACGCGCTCGCCGACCGCGGACTCGGACAGTCCTTGGTTGCGCGGGCCGTAGGCCACATCCTCGGCCACCGTATCCGCGAACAACTGATGCTCCGGGTGCTGCATCACGTATCCCACACGGCGACGCAGTTGTGCGAGCTGCTTGCGATTGGCTGATTTCAACCGTTGCACGGTACCGTCGTTGCCGACAATCGGCGCGCGCTTGTCCCATGCCACCGGAATGCCGGCCACCGTGATGCTGCCTGCGCTCGGCTTTGCCAGCGCGCACAGGAGCCGTGCCAGCGTGGACTTGCCGGAACCGTTGGAACCCATCAATGCCACAGTCTCACCTTTGGTGATGGTGAAGGACAGGTCATCGATCACCGGCGGCTGGTCGCCCGCGTACCGGTAGGAGAGATGGGAGACGCGAATGATAGGGGCGGAGGAGGAGCTGGCTGGAGCCTCAACGGAGGTCTCGGCCGGAGACGCTGCCGCTCCAGACACGACACCTGCCAAAGCGCTGGAGGAAGTGATTGTCGTGCCGGCCGGGACGGCGCCCCTGATATCGGTTGAGGTGTCGGCTGTCACGGTTGCTGAGGTGCCGTTCGCGGCATCGGTCGCGACTTCGGCCGAGGTGCCCAGTACCGGCAACGGGGCGGCGATGACGTTCACGTCGGAGCCGGTGGCAGCTGTGTCGATAGCAGTGGAAATCGTATCGGAGAGCGCGGAAGGCTCCGGACAGTCCGCAGCCTCATTGCCGGGAGCATCCGCGATGATGCGGCCGGCGGCCATATGCACCACGCGGTCCGCATGCCGCGTCTCGTCCGGGTGATGGGTGACGTGCACGATGGTGGTGCCCCGCGACTGCAGGACGTCAAGCACGCGCATCACTTCGGCGCGGGCGGTTTCGTCCAACATGGCGGTCGGTTCATCCAGCACCAGCATGGACGGGTTCATCGCCAGCATACCCGCGATGGCGGCGCGCTGCTGCTGACCGCCGCTCATACGGGTGGGGTCGGCGTCGCGGTGCGAGGCGAGGCCCACGGCGTCAAGCGTCTGCGTGATGCGCTCGCCGATTCGCTCCCGTGCGATGCCCAGATTCTCGGGGCCGAAAGCCACATCGTCCTCCACCACGGTGGTGACGATCTGATCTTCCGGATTCTGGAACACCATGCCAATGCCGCGTCGGGCTGCGCGGTATGCACCGGCGTCCGGTCCGGACTGCGGGGCGTAGACGGTATGCCCGAGCAGCACGATTCGACCGTCATCGGGGGCGGTCAGGCCGGCGATCAGACGGGCCAATGTCGATTTTCCCGAGCCGTTCGGTCCCACGAGACACAGCCGCTCTCCGGCATGGATGGTCAACGACACATCATCCAGAGCCCATGTCACGCCGCGGTCATAGCTGAACCGGACATGCTGCAGCTCGGCGATGGGGGCCAAGGCGGGGGAGTGGCTATCTGTCATGAATCGCTTTCTGGAATCCTGTGGTTTTTGGGGGCGCGCGTGCGATTACGGGCGGACGCGAACGAGCGCAGATGAATGGTCGCACGCGGCGGAGGGGACGGGAAAACGTCTTCAGAGACGGTAAGTACGCGGCTCAACGAAGGTGCCGCGTACTTACCGTCTCTACAAGGGGTGAAACGGACGGTAAGTACGCGCCTATGTCGTCGAGCCGCGTACTTACCGTCCGTTCATGCTGCGCGGCCGCATCTTTTCGGTGGCCGAAGTGGTTCAGCGCTGCTTGGACAGCAGGTTGGAGACCGGCTTGTAGATCAGGAAGGTGACCACGGCGTGAATCGCCATCTTGACCACGTTGAACGGCAGCAGAATCGGCACGATCATCGCGGCCACGGCTTCCACGGTCATGTGCGCGTAGATCGGGGTCACGACGAGGTTGCCCACGATGGCGGCGACGATGGCGAGCACCGCGCCGGCGAGAATGCCCAGTGCGGCACCCTTGCGCGTGCGGTTCGCGCGGTAGATGAACGAAGCCGGCACGGACAGGCACAGTGCCACCAGCACGGCCATCAGCGTGCCCCACGGGTCGGCGAACACATGCGGCACGAAACCGAGCACGGAGACGATGACCGCGGCGGACGGGCCGTAGGCGAAGCCGGCGATTAGGCAGATGATGCCGGACGGGTCGTACTTGAGCCAGGTCACCGGGGTGATCGGGAACTCGATGAAGCTGGTCACCATCGCCAACGCCACGAACAGCGCGTACATGGCGATGCGGCGGGTGGACCAACGGCCGGAATCGGCCACGCCGGTGGCGTGCGAGCCGAGCTTGTCGTTGACCGCCGTCGCGGATGACACGGATGCGTCGGAACCGGACGCGGCACCTTCCGCGGCGGGCGCGAGAGAACGGACGAATTGCATACGGATACGCGAAGATACGCTCATAGGAGCCCTCGTTTCTTCCATCCGGACTGTAACCGTTGGCCCCGGAATCTCACCGGATCAGCCGCTTTCGCGGGTCGCGGGCTTCCCACTTGCCCCGTTATGAAGCCCGGGGTGTGGGTTACCGCCAGTAAGGAATTGCACCTTCCCTGAAACTGACAGGCACATTCATACGCCATGCGGCGGACTTGCGCAAGTGGCATATCGCTATAGGTGATAAGCCGCCCTGTTTTGGCCGGAGATGCGGGCCTCTGAGAACCAGTTTGTGCCGGTCAGGTGCAACAATGGAGAGCATGGCTGAAGTGAAGAACCGCAACAAGACCATTGAGAAACTCGCCCTTATCGTCACCACATACAAGCGCCAGCAGTTGCTTGAAGTGCTGTTCGATTCGATTCTGGCGTTGGAGCAGGCACCGTGGCGCATCGTCATCGTGGACAACGAGCATTCGGACGAGACCGCGCGCATGGTCACCGAGTTCGCCGGCAAGGTGACCGGCCAGTGGGGCACCACCGTGGCCGACCAGTCCGGTAACGAGGAGCGTGTGGTCTATGCGCCGCAGACCGAGAACCTGGGCGGCGCCGGCGGCTTCTCCGCGGGCGTCAGGAAGGCATACGAGCTCGGTGCGCAGTGGTTCTGGGTCATGGACGACGATGTGGCCGTGCTGCCGGACGCCATCGTCAAGCTCGCCAAGTGGACGCCGCGTCACGAGGTGATCCAGGGGTCCCGGTTCGACTACGACGGTGGCCCGTTCTATTGGCAGTACGACTTCATCGTGCCGCTGGGCATCCCGAACCCCATCGCGCCGGCCGCGTTCGGCCCGGCCGGATACCGGGTGATGGACACGCTGTGCTTCGAGGGCGGCCTGTTCAACCGTCGCGTGGTCAAGGAGATCGGCCTGCCGGACCCGCGCTTCTTCATCTACTGGGACGACACCATGTACGGCTACCGCGCCAGCAAGGTGACCAATCCGATCGTGGTGCCGGACGTGATTCTGCGCCGCACCCGCGAGATCGGCAACTGGGACATCGCCGGCGTGCGCCAGCTCAACTCCACGTCCGACATGAACCGATACCACATCATGCGCAACCGCGGATACATGGCCCGTTACTTCATGACGTACGGCGACTTCCATCCGGTGTTGTTCGCACTGGGCACTTGGCTGACCGCGGTCAAGGAGGTCATCCGTCTGGTGATGGTGGACCGCGAGCATCTGCGCACCGGTCTGGTCAAGATCGCCAAGGGCTGGTGGGATTCGCGCAAGCTGCTGCATGATCCCACATGGAAGCCGATGCCTCCGCTGGCATGATGCCGCGTTGCCCGGGCCTTCTCGGTTGATTTGGTTCTGGGCATATTCCCGCCAATTATTCTGGGCATAGGCGGGTGAAATACGAATTTCTGGGCATAACCCTAGCTTCAGGAAGTGTATTGTCTTGGGGCATAATTGACGGGTGTCTTGGGGCATGGTTGACGGGGTCTCCTGGGGCATGGTTTACATCTGTCTT
>NZ_JFAO01000058.1:0-1482 GCF_006408945.1 Bifidobacterium sp. UTBIF-78 | reverse complement strand
GGGGCATGGTTGACGCCGGGCATGGGTTTGCGGTACTGGTAGTCGCGGGTGGTGTCGAGTGTCTGGTCGGCGAGGATCTCGCCGGTGGCGGGGTCGACGACGATGATGGTGCCGTGGGTGATCTCCAGTTCCACGGTCTTTCCGGCGTTCTCCCTGCCGACGTTGACGGTGCGTCGTCCGCCGGCGATGCCCTTTTGCGTGATGCACCCGTCTTTGCTGACCTTGTGGGGTCTGGCGGGGACGGTGACGTCGACGCGTACGGGTTCCGTCCGCTCGGCGACGGGGACCGGCCTGCGGCGCCGGGTCTTTCCTTCGGCGGCGTCCCGTTCGTTCGCGGCCCGTGCCTCCCCGTCGCGTCTGGCCTGCTCGCGCGCGGCGATCTCGGGGTCGGGTCCGGCCTTGCCCTTCGCCTCGTACGCCTCCCTGGGCGTATGCCGGTCGAGGGCGCGGTGGGGGCGTTCCTCGTTGTACTCGCGGCGGAACTCGTCCAGCTGGCGGTTGAGTTCGTCGAGGTCGCGCGCGAGGGGCCGGGCCGCGAGCCATTGCTTGAGGGTGCGGTGCCAGCGTTCGATCTTGCCCTGGGTCTGGGGATGGTAGGGGCTGCCGTTCTTCTGGCGCACGCCCATCAACGCGAGCGTGCGCTCGAACGGGCCGGGCTCGGCCGAGTGCAGGCGGGTCGTGTACACGGTGCCGTTGTCGGTGAGCGTGGACGCGGGGATCCCGTACCGGGAGCACGCCTGGCGGAACGACTCCTCGATCGTCTTCATGGTGACCGTCGCGTGCGCGTGCGAGTACAGGAGGAACCTCGAGTGGTCGTCGAGCCAGGAGACGACGAGCGCGTCCGTGCCGTCGGCGATCGGCCAGTGGGTGAAGTCCGACTGCCACGTCTCGTTGGGCAGGTCGGCCTCGAACCTCGTGTACGAGGATCTGGGCCGTTTCCTCGGCTCGGGCCTGACCAGTCCGGCGTCCCTGAGGATCCGGTGGATCGTGGAGTTCGCGGGAGGCGTGGCGCCCTCGCGCTCCAGCCTGGCGGCGATGGACTCCGCGCCCGCGTCCAATCCCCCGGCCGTCAGTTCGCGGCGGATCGCGACGATCCGCTCCGCGATGCGCCCGTCGGTCTTGTTCGCGATGCGGCGCGCGCGACGGGAACGGGGCAGGAGGCCCGCCTCGCCGTCCTTCTCGTACCGGCGTTTCAGCTCGTGCGCCCACTGGCGGGTGACGCCGTGGCGACGGGCGGCCTCCGTCACCGGCATGCCGGCGAGGATCGCGTTGACGATGGCCCTATTGCGCAGGAACTCGCTGCGGGCGTCACCGTCGTCGCCGTTGGAATGTGCTGGTGTCAGCTTCTGTGATTGTGTATCCATACACCAATCAACCGGCACCAACCTGTAAACCATGCCCCGAGACACCCGTCAACCATGCCCCAAGACACGGCGTCAACCATGCCCCAAGACATGCGTAAACTATCCGCTCGAACTAGAC
>NZ_JFAO01000057.1:0-19400 GCF_006408945.1 Bifidobacterium sp. UTBIF-78 | reverse complement strand
CCACAAAACATCAGCTCAAAAGGAGAGCCCTTATGGTCTATCGCATGATTTTCAACCAGACCGCATACTTCGGCCGTGGCGCCATCAAGGAGATTCCGGCCGTTGCCAAGCAGCATGGATTCACCAAGGCCTTCATCGTGACCGACCCGGTCCTGCTCGAGACCGGCACCGCCGAGAAGGTCACCAAGGTTCTGGACGAGGCCGGCCTGCCCTACGAGGTCTTCTCCAACGTCAAGCCGAACCCGCCGGTCGAATGCATCAAGGACGGCGTGGCCAAGTTCGCCGATTCCGGCGCCGACTTCCTGATCGGTCTGGGCGGCGGCTCCCCGCAGGACACCTGCAAGGGCATCGGCATCATCACCGCGAACCCGGAATTCGCCGACGTGCTCTCGCTTGAGGGCGTGGCCGACACCAAGAACCCGTCCGTGCCGATCTTCGGCGTGCCGACCACCGCAGGCACCGCCTCCGAGACCACCATCAACTACGTGATCACCGACACCGAGAACAAGCGCAAGTTCGTGGCCGTCGACCCGCACGACATCCCGATCGTCGCCTTCGTGGACCCGGATCTGACCGACTCCATGCCGCGTGGCCTCAAGGTGGCCACCGGCCTCGACGCCCTGACCCACGCCATCGAGGGATACATCACGCCGGGCGCGTGGAGCCTGTCCGACTGCCTGTCGATGCAGACCATCCGCATGATCGCGAAGAACCTGGCCAAGTCCGCCGACGGCGACGTGCCGGCCGGCGAGCAGATGGCCTACGCCTCCTACATCACCGGCATGGCCTACTCCAACGTCGGCCTCGGCCTGGTGCACGGCATGGCCCACCCGCTGGGCGGCCGTCTGGGCGTGGCCCACGGCGTGGCCAACGGCATCCTGCTGGCCCCGGTCATGGAATACAACAAGGACTTCACCGGTGAGAAGTACCGCGATATCGCGGACGCCTTCGGTGTGGCTGACGCCTACACCGGCGACCTCGAGACCGTGCGCGAGGAGGCCGTGCAGGCCGTGCACAAGCTGACCGTGGACCTCAAGAACCCGACCACAATCTCCGAAGTGGGCGCCACCGAGGCCGATCTGGCCCCGCTCGCCCACGACGCCTTCAACGACGTGTGCACGCCGGGCAACCCGCGCAAGGCCACCGAAGAGGACATCCTCGCCATCTACAAGTCGCTGATGTGATGATCGGGCCGCACAGGCGATGATTCCCAGATCAGCTGGGCTGGTCGGGTATCGTCTGCGGCGGTGTTCGATGTGATGATTGGCTCCTCTCCCGTACATCCCGTACAGGAGAGGAGCCAATGTCATGTGAGGGGTTGATTGAGGGGCCAATCGAGGGGGTGAAGTGATAAGGGCCTGACCAACAGATTCCCGGTGCCACGAATTGTCGTCGCCGCAATCCTCAGACGTCGCGACTCATCTAGCAGCCTATTCGCCTCTAGCGTCCTGCTCGCCGTGCTTCTCGTCGTATTCCTCGTCGGTGGGGGTCTCGTCGTAGAGCTGCTTGCCCTGCGACTCGGCGAGCTCCATCTGCTCGTTGATCCACGCCGCCTCGGCGGGGTTGATGTCCGCAGTGCTCAGCACCTTCTGCCATACGGGGTAGAAGAGATGCATGGCCGGATACATGGCGGTGAACAGCAGCTCCGGCTTGTGCTTGCGCCAATGCTGCGGATGCGCGTCGAACGTGTTCTTGAATCGACGCATGTAATTGAGGAACGAGCTGAGCGACGTATCCATGCGCCGGGCGCTCATCGCCGCGATCATCCGGGGCGAGTAGACGGTCTTGAGTCCCTTGCCCAGCAGGTGCAGGGAGATGTCGATATCCTCATGCATCACATCGGCCTTGTCGCGGCACACCTCGCCGGCGATCTCGCGCCACGCGGAGGCACGCAATGCCATGTTCGAGCCGAACAGCAGCGGCTGGCCGCCGTCCGCGCGGTAGATGCGCTTGCGCAGCGAGTTGTCGCCCTTCAGCCCGAAATGACGGGACGGCATGTCGTAGTACATCACCGGTCCGGTGGCGCCCATCGCCGCCGGGTCCTCGGTGAAGATGCCGGAGACCACCTCCACCCAATCCGGGCGGATCATGCAGTCGGCGTCGAAACGGCCCAGCACGTCGCCCGTGGCGGCGTTCAGACCGTAGTTGCGGGTCGGAATGAGCCCCTGCTCGTCGTTCTGGTGCAGCAGCTTCACTGGGGCATCCGGGTGCTCCTCGATGAACCGATTCACGATCGCGCACGTCTCATCGGTCGAGCGGTTGTCCACCACCAGCACTTCGTATGGCATGACGGTCTGACGGGTGGCGTTGAGCAGACAGTCGCGAATGCGTTCGGCTTCGTTCCACGCGGGGATGACAATCGAAACGTTGAGCATACTGCCAAGGATAGGGAAGCGGGTGTACGCGCGAGCTGATTTCCCTGTTTCGATTCCTGCGGTTAATCGACAGTTCGGCAAGCCGGCGTCTGGCGTTCGCCAATACCGAGACTCCCGCGCTCTTCGTGGCGCTCGCTACAATGGGGAGCCATGAGCGAACGCGCGCGCAATCTGAACGACACCGTCAGACCGGATACGAATGACACAACGAACGCCGGACAGACGGGGCAATCGGCCCCGTCCGGCGACGAGAACCGTATCGACTTCGGCACACTGTTCCCGGCCAAAGGCGACCCGCGCCGGCCTCCGGAATGGTTCAGCCGCGCGCTGCTGTACGTGGCCATCGCCATCGTGGTGTTCGCGTTCTGCTGGCGCAGCTGGGGTGACATCTCCTACCTCGTGCTGGACATCATCATCTCGCTGTTCCTCGCGCTCGCCGTCGAACCGCTGGTGGTGACGATGGTGGCGCACGGCTGGAAACGTGGCGCCGCATCGGCGATTTCGCTGGTGGGACTCGCCGTGATCATCGTGACGCTGTTCACGCTGTTCGGCAACATGTTCGTCCAGCAGATGTTCGCCATGGTGCGTGGACTGCCCGCCATGTACGAGCAGATGCGCGACTGGGTGGACCAGTATGCCACGTTCAAGCTGCCGGAGATCAACAGCCTCGGCTCCGAAATCCTCAACAACATCCAGACCTCCTGGGTCACGGACTTCGCCGGCACCGCGATGAGCACGGTGGGTGGGTTGTTCGCGTTCCTGCTCAACCTCATGACCGTGGTCATGACCACGTACTACATCTCCGCCGCCGGCCCCAAGCTGCGCCGCTCGTTCTGCCAGTGGCTGGCGCCCGCCACACAGCGCCGGTTCCTGCTGGTGTGGACCGTGGTGCAGGGCCAGATCTCGTCGTTCCTGTTCTCGCGTTCGATTCTGGCGCTCATCAACGCCGCATGCACCGCCATCTTCCTCGAGGTGCTGCAGATTCCCTATTGGATGCCGCTGGCCCTGTTCTGCGGCGTGGTCTCCCAGTTCATCCCCACGGTCGGCACCTATATCGGCGGCGCGCTGCCGGTGCTCTTCGCCTTCGTCAACCGCGGATGGCCGTACGCCGTGGCCGTGCTGGTGTTCATCATCGTCTACCAGCAGATCGAGAACCTGATCCTCTCGCCGAAGATCTCCCAGCGCACGATGGACATCAACGCCGCCGTCGCCTTCCTGGCCGTGCTGGCGTTCGGCTCGCTGTTCGGCGCGCTCGGCGCCTTCCTCGCGCTGCCGGTCACCGCCTCCATCCAGGCGATCTTCCGCGTGTACACGAAGCGGTACGACCTGGTCGACTCCCCGTTGATGAACGACCCGACCGGCAAGAAGTCCAAGATCATCGCCGCATCCGAGGCGTTCGGCGAGCATGTGCTGCAGCCGATTGGCGAGCACATGCCGCGCGCCGCCAAGGGCACGAGCAGCCGGGTGCCGATGAACGAGGAGCTGCGTCTTCTGCAGGAGCAGATCTACGCCATCCCCGAACACGAGACCGACGAGTCGGGCACGGACGATTCCGCCACCGTGGCCATCCCGAAGAACGTGCTGTCGGCCAACGCGCGCAAGGGTCTGGGCCTGCGTGGCACCGGCGGGGCCGACGCTGCCGGTGACGGCGACGTGCCCGACACCGAAGGCATCCCGCAGCCGATGCATCTGCATGGCGGTTCATCCGGCAGGTACGACGATGCCGCGAATGCCGTGGACGCTCCGGGTGCCGATGATTCCGATGATTCTTCTGATTCCAATGAGTCCAATGAGCCCAATGATTCCAGTGACTCCGGCAATCGTGGCTCGTCCGACGGGCGTGACACGGCGACCCCCGGCAATCCGCGAGCGGGGTGGCGCTGATGACGCTGCTGACCGTACTTGACATCCTGCTGATGATCGTGGGCGGCGCCGGCGTGGTCTACCAGGCCGTCTGCATCGTCATGTCGCTGTTCGCGAAGCCCGTGCGCTTCCCCGAGGCGCCGATGACCACGCGGTACGCCGTGCTCATCTCCGCGCGCAACGAGGAGAACGTGATCGGCAACCTCATCGACTCCATCCGGGCGCAGACCTATCCGTCCGAACTCATCGACATCTGGCTCGTGGCGGACAACTGCACCGACCACACCGCCGATGTGGTGCGCGCCCGAGGATGCCATGTGGTCGAACGCCACAATCTCGAACAGGTCGGCAAGGGCTATGCGCTGAGCTACCTGCTCACGCACATGCTCGACACCGGCGTGGCCGACGACTACGACGCCTACTTCGTCTTCGACGCCGACAACAAACTCGACAAGCACTACTTCGAGGAGATGAACAAGGCCTTCTGCGCCGGCTTCAAGATCCTGACCAGCTACCGCAACTCGGTGAACCTCGCCGACAACTGGGTCTCCTCCGGCTCGGCCCTGTGGTTCATCCGCGAATCCCGTTTCCTGTCCAACTCGCGTATGATTCTCGGCTCCTCCTGCCATGTGGGCGGCACCGGCTTCATGTTCTCCCGCGAGATCATGAAGCGCAACAAGGGCTGGAAGTTCCATCTGCTCACCGAGGACCTCGAATTCACGATGGACTCCATTCTGCACGGCGACCGCGTGGGCTACTGCGGCACCGCGATCCTCTATGACGAGCAGCCGGTCACCTTCGCGCAGAGCTGGCGTCAGCGCCTGCGCTGGAGCAAGGGATTCCTGCAGGTATTCCGCTACTATGGGCCGGCGCTGCTCAAGCGTGCGGTGCGCGAGCGTGACTTCTCCTGCATCGACTTCACGCTGATGCTCTGCCCGTTCACCGTGCTCGGCGTGATTCGCATGCTCATGGGAGTGTTGTTCGCCGCGTTCGGGTTCGTCAGCTGGGCCAGCCAGCTCCAGTCGCTCGCCGGATGGTCGAACGGCATCGTGACGTCGGTTCTGGGTTTGATGGCCCTGGCCGCACTCACCATCATCGTGGAGCGCGACCAGATCGGTGCCACCAACAAGGAGCTGCTGGCCTACGTGCTGAGCTTCCCGATTTACATGCTGAGCTACGTGCCCATCTCCTTCCAGGCCATCTTCGCCAAGGCCCAGTGGAAGCCGATCACGCACAAGGGCTGAGCACCAAGGAAGTTCCCGGCCGGTTCCGACTGGCGTAGTCCCGAGTGAAGGCAGGATTGAGTCCTCACGAAGCGAAGTCCATAATCGCAGGACTGACTTGACCCGGTTAAATATGGCTTCCCAGCCATCGCTCCTGTCCTAACCTGCTCCCTCCCGACCTGTTTCAGGGCGGTTCTGGGCATATACGTACCAGTTATTCTGGGCATGTCGGGTACATGACAGAGGTTCTGGGCATATCCGTACCACGAAACACCGGGAATCGATGGTTTCGTGGTACGGATATGCCCAGAACCGCGAAACGGGCCCCGCAGATGGTGCGGATATACCCAGAATTCACCGGGAAATACTGCGGGATTCGGTCCGGGCGGACTATTGTAAAATCATGAGACTAGACAATAGCCTTGGGAATGTCGATTTCCAGCGGTCTCCAGCGCAGGAGATGCCGCAACCATACCCCGTCCAGCCGAATCCGGTGCCGTCAGGTTCGACTGCGCAGCCGCAGTATGTGACAGCAGGACAGGCTGTGCAGCCGGGACAGCCTGTGCCGGCAGGTCCGACTGCGCAGCCGCAGGTTCAGCCGCAGTACGCACCCGCCGCACAGGCTTGGCCGCCCGATCCGACCGCTGCGGTGTCCATCCGAGGCCTGTTCAAGCGCTTCGACCGCAAGGTCGCCGTCAACGGCCTTGCCCTTGACATCCCGGTCGGCTCGTTCTACGGGCTCGTCGGCCCCAATGGCGCGGGCAAGACGACCACGCTCAACATGGTCACCGGACTTCTGGTGCCGGACGCCGGCACTGCGATGATTCTGGGCCGCAACGTGTGGAGCGACGTGAACGCGGTCAAACGCATGATCGGCGTGATGCCCCAACCCGACCAGATCTTCGACCGGCTCACCGGCATGCAGCTGCTCGTCTATTCGGGCATGCTGCGTGGCATGCCGCGTGCCGAGGCCGCCTCCCGCGCCAAGGACCTGCTGGGCGCCTTCGATCTGGCCCAGGCCGCCAACACGATGGTCACCGATTATTCGGCCGGTATGACCAAGAAGATCTGTCTGGCCTCGGCGATGATCCACAGCCCGCGCATTCTGGTGCTCGACGAGCCGTTCGAGTCCGTGGACCCGGTCTCCAGCGCGAATCTCAAGGACATCCTCGTCGAATACGCCAAGACAGGCGGCACGGTGATCATCTCCTCGCACGTCATGGCCTTGGTCGAGCGGATGTGCACACATGTGGCCGTGGTCAACAACGGTCAAGTGTGCGCGGCTGGTACGGTCGAGCAGGTGGCGGCCGGCGAGGACCTTGAGGACCGGTTCCTCCAACTGGTCGGCGGCCGCCATGAAGCCGCCCACCTCGCTTGGCTCGACGGCGGTGCCCGCGACTCCGTTAGCGCTCTCGCTGGCGCACCTGTCGGCGCTCCTGTTGGCAACGCCGACGACGGCATCGCCCCCGACGGTCGCGGCGCTGCGGGCGCGACGGCCTCGGACCCTGCGGCTGCGCAGCCTGGGCCGGGCGCGCCATCGGGTGCGCCATCGAACGAATCGGGTGCGCGATGATCGCCACCGCACGCACGCTGGTCCGTCTGCGTTGGGCCCTGACCTGGGCCGCGCTCAGGAAGTCCGTATGGCAGACCGTGGGCTACATCATGGCCATGATGCTGGGGCTCGTCGCAATTGCCAGCACGGCGGTGGTCGCCTTGGCTGTAGGACTGCTGCCTCCATCCGCGCAACTCCATCCGGGCGAGCCACCCATCAATATCCTCGGCCCCTCCGGCGTCGTCAACATCGCGGTGGTGTTCCTTGGCGCAAGCCTGACGCTGATGGTCGGCGTGGTCCAGCTCATGCTGCTGGGCGAAGGCTCCACGATGAACCCGCAGAAATTCGCACTCTATGGCATACCCGACCGTGAGCTCCAGTTCGGATTGCTCGCGTCGGGACTGTCCGGCGTGCCGGCCATCACCGGTCTCATCGGCTTCATGGTATGGGCGTTCGCCTACCGTGCGATGGGTCCCGCCGCGGTGGTCGCCGCCCTGATTGCAGCGCCGCTGACCGTGATCACGATGATGAGCCTGTCCAAGCTGCTGCTCGCGCTGTCCACCACGCTCATCACGTCCAAACGCGGCAAAGGCGTGTTCTACATCGTCGTGATCCTGCTGTTCATCACCGCATGCCAGATTCCCAATATTCTGGTCAGCAACGGAGGCGTCAGCGACTTCGATCCCGAGTCCTTGAAGCCTGTCATGCAGGTCATGGCCTGGACGCCGCTCGCCGCCGCCTTCCAGATCCCCTTCGACGCGGCGTTCGGCAGCCCGCTCCTCCTGCTGGGCCGTGTGGCGGTGCTCGTCGCGACATGGGTGGTCTGCTTCGCCGGTTGCACCTGGTGCCTGCGCCATGAACGGCTGACCACCGGCGCCGCGACCCGCACCGTCACCGCCAAGGGCATCGGCGCGTTCGGCTGGATGCCCGATTCGGTGTCCGGCGCCGTCTCCGCGCGCTTGGTCACCTATCTCAGGCGCGACCCGCGTCAGGCCATGCTGTTCGCGATGCCGGTGTTCTTCGCGGTCATCTTCGGCCTGCAATCGCGGGGCGAAAGCATGATGGTCTGGCAGGCGCTCATCTGGTCCGGGTGGATGCTGTCCATTGCGGAGAGCAACGGCCTGTCCTACGACGGCCGCGGTTTCACGATGCAGGTCATTGCCGGGGTGCGAGGCATTGACGACCGGCGCGGGCGAGCCCGGGTCTATGTGCTCATTGCCACGGTCTACCTCACGGTTCTCGCCATCGCCATCGCCGTGTTCACAGGGGACTGGTCCGACCCCGAGCACAGGCTCATCGGCGTCCTGTTCTGGGCTATTGGCCTTGCCGAGGCCTTCTGCGGTCTGGGAATGGCCGAGGTCACCTCATGCGTGCTGATGTATCCGGTTCCCTCCATGGACAAGCCGTTCTCCTCGCCGCAGGGGGCGTGCCGTGGCCCAGGGGTTCTTCCCGTTCGCCTATCTGTTCGGCTCGCTGTTGCTGTTGCTGCCCACCGGCATCGTGGCGATCGTGCTCGTCGCCATCGGTGAGATATCGTTCTCGTATTGGGTGCTCATACCGGTCGCGCTGGCCAATGGCGTCGTCATGCTCGTGCTTGGGACGTGGATCGGCGGTAAGCTGTTGGATGCGCGAATGCTCTCGATCGTCTCCACGCTCGACTCGTTCGCATCATTGCAGCATTGACGGTCCCGTGCCGTCCGGCCCGACCCATGGCGGTCCGCAAGAGCCGGCCGGTCTCGAGGCCCGGCGAGCCGACCATGAAGGAGCATGATGGTATCCACAGCGGTGTCACGTCGTCAGCGGCGAGAAACCCAGCGTTCCGTCCGGTATTCTCATCGTCGGCAGCTCACCGTCGCCATCTCCTCGCTGGTCACCATCGCCCTGTTCGCCGGCTACTGCGTCGCCGATGTCACGGACGTTCTCCCCGGTCCGCTCACGCTGACGAATGTGAGCGAGCCGGCGTTCGCTGATCCGGCCACGGCGAAGGCCGGTGCGACCATCGCCGGCGATTTTGATGCGGCCAAGCCCATCGATGCGACGGCCGCCGCCCGACTCGTGGACGAACTGCTTGCGGCCGAAGGCGTCGGATCGGACGTCTCGGTGATCATCGAGGACGCCCAAGGCGCCGTGGCCGCGGAACATGAGGCCGGCACCGCGCGCGAGCCCGCCTCCACGATGAAGACGCTCACCGCGCTCGCCGCTTCGTCCACGCTCAACATGGCCTCCACGTTGGACACCCAGGTGTTCCTGACCCAGACCGATGGAGGAAACACCCTGACGCTCAAGGGCAACGGCGACATGCTGCTGGGGGCGGGCACATCCGACCCCGACCATATCAACGGACGCGCGGGGCTTGCCACACTCGCCGGGTCAGTGGCGTTGGCCCTTACGCAACGCGGCATCGACACCGTGCGGCTCGACTATGACGACTCCCTGTTCGGCGAGGAGCGTGTGCCGGCGGGGCTCAGGGCGTCCGATGGCACCGGGGACGTGACCTCGGGCGATTACACGATGTACTACACGCCGGTCTCGTCGATGGCCATCGACGGAGGACGCCAATATACGGACGCCCTGCCAGCGCCCGCCAATCCGGATGATTCTGGCGGATACCCGGAGCTTTCGCAACACACGGCCGCCGACGTGGCCGAGCGGTTCGCCGCGTTGCTCGCCGAACAGGGCATCACCGTGGACGGCGCGCCGACGGAGGGCTCCACGCCCGCCGGCGTCAGTCCGATCGCCTCGGTGAGCTCCGCCACGCTCGCCGAGATTCTGGCTTTCACGCTGCGGCATTCCGACAACACGCTCGCCGAGGAGTTCGGCCGGCTCACCGCACTGGCCACCGGCGCGCAGAACACTCCCGCCGGCGGCACCAAGGCCGTCCACGACGTACTGGACGGGCTCGGCATCGACACATCGGGTCTCACCATGGCCGACTGCTCCGGCCTGTCGCCCGATTCCAAACTCACCGTGCGCACGCTGGCCGCCGTGCAGCAGCGGAACCTGACGGCCGGAGGCGCGGCGGCCGCGGCCGAGGGACTGTCCATCGCCGGACTGGTGGGCACCGCGCAATACCGCTACGACGACGAGGCGGTGGCCGGGCTGCTGCGCGTCAAAACCGGCAGCCTCGCAAGCGTCACCTCGATGGCTGGCAATGTGTCTCGCACGAATGGGGGAGCGCTCGCCTTCGCCGTGGTGGTGAACAATCCGGAGGACATGGATGCGGCCCGCAGCGCCATCGACGCCTTCATCACCAAGCTGGCGGGGTTGTAGACATGCCGTACACTGCACGACTGCGCAAGGCGGTGGGTCTGTTGCGCGCCGCGCTGGCCGAGGCCGGACTGGAACGGCAGTCGCCCGAGTTCGCCCGTCATGGCGAGCATGCGGCGGCCGAGGATGCGCCGCTGGTGCTGGTGGCCTGCTCGGGAGGCCGTGATTCGATGGCGTTGGCGGCGGTCGCCCGTATCGTCTGCGCCTCGTTGGGGCTGCGTTGCGGCGCGGTGATTGTCGATCACGGGATGCAGGACGGCTCGGACCGGATCGCCGAAGCAGCGGCTTCGCGTTGCCGGACGCTCGGCCTTGCCCCGGTCCTCGTTCGCCCGATTGCCGTGCGAGAGAGCGGAGAGGGGCCGGAGGCGGCGGCCCGCGAGGCCCGGTACCGCGAACTCGTGGCCGTGGCGCACGAAAGCCATGCCGCCGCGTTGCTGCTGGCCCACACCATGGACGATCAGGCGGAGACGATGCTCATCGGACTGCTGCGCAATCGCGGCACCGATGCGCTCGCCGGCATGCCGGCCTCCTTCGCGCGCGGCGGAGTCGCGTTCCTTCGCCCGTGGCTCGCGCTCGCGCGTGTCGACACCACCGGTATCTGCGCCGATTTCGACCTTGAATATTGGGATGACCCGACCAACGGCGAGTCGGTCGTCGGCGAACTGCCGCGCGACTACCCGCTGCGTTCGCGCGTCCGGCATGACCTGCTGCCCGCCATCGCGCGGTTCGCCGGCGGCGACGTGACCCGTCATCTCGCCGAAAGCGCGGAGCTTGCCCGGCGGGACAAGGATTATCTGGACGAATGCGCGGACCGCGTGATGGCGCGCGCGGTCACGTTCGCCGGCGAACCGGCCGCCTCTCCTGTAATCGACGGCGGTATGGCGACGGCTCTTGACGGGGAGACCGTGCTGACGATCGACGCCCGCATGCTGGAGGCCGAGCATCCGGCGATCAGGGCTAGGGTGATCGCCCACGCGTTGGAACGGGCGGGGATTGCCGCGGGGGCCGCGCAGGTGGACGCCATCGGCCGGCTCGTCACCGATTGGCACGGTCAGGGTGCCGTGCGTCTTCCCAGAGGTTATTCAGCGAATCGCAAGAAACACGTCATTCGCGTGTGCCAAGATGGAGCGCATGCGAATCGCTGACGTTAGTGAAGATATTGACCACGAGCTGGTCAGCCGTGAACAGATCGATGCCAAAATCCGCGAGGTCGCCGCTCGGGCGAGCGAGGATTACCGAGGCAAGAACCCCCTGCTGGTGGCGGTGCTCAAGGGTGCCGTGAACACGATGGTGGAGTTCTCCCAGGCCATGAGCATCCCCGTGCAGATTGATTTCATGAGCCTTTCGAGCTATGGCTCGGGTACCGTGTCCAGCGGTCAGGTGACGGTCCGCCAGGATTTGTCCGCCGATGTTCGCGGCCGGCACATTCTCATCGTGGAGGATATCATCGATTCAGGAAACACGCTCGCCTGGCTGGTCGGGGAGCTCAAGCGCCGCGGTGCCGCCTCCGTGGATGTGTTCGCGCTGCTGAGCAAGCCCTCCCGCCGCGAGGTGGACGTGGACGTGAAGTACGCCGGTTTTGAGATTCCCGACGAATTCGTGGTGGGCTTCGGTCTCGATTACGACGAGCGCTACCGCAATCTCGAATCCATCGCGGTCCTCAAGCCGTCCGTGTACCAAGGAGAATAACGTATGAGCTTCCCCCAGGGTCCTGGGCCGGGCAACGGGAACAACCCGAACCCGAACAACCGCAATAACGGCAACCCGTTCACCAACCCCTTCAACCGGGGCGGCGGCAAGGGCGGCAACGGCAACAACGGCGACCGCCCGTTCTGGCAGTCACCATGGCTGTGGGGCGCGGTGCTGGTGGTCATGTGCGTGCTGATGTTCCAGATGTTCGCCGGTGCGGGCACCAAGACCATCGATACGAAGGACGGCTTCGCGCTGCTCAACCAGGGCAAGGCCACCTACGCCGAGATCACCGACAACAAGCAGGTGGTCCGCCTCGAGCTCAAGGACGACTTCACCAAGAAGAACCCGGACACCGGCAAGACCACCAACTACGGCAAGGACGTGCAGTTCTACTACACCTTCGCACAGGGCGCGCAGGTGGCCAAGGCCGTCGAGAACGGCGACCTTTCCAAGGGCTGGACCTCCAACATCCAGCAGACGAGCATGCTGAGCTATCTGCTCACCTCCATCCTGCCGTTCATCATCTTCTTCGCCCTGTTCTGGTGGCTTATGAGCCGTATGGGCGGCGCGTCCGGCATGATGGGCATGGGCCGCAAGAACAACGGCAAGCTGCTCGAAGGCCAGACGCCAACCACCAAGTTCTCCGATGTGGCCGGTGAGGACGAGGCGCTCGCCGAGGTCGAGGAGATCAAGGACTTCCTCAAGGACCCGTCCAAGTACAAGGCTCTGGGCGCACGCATCCCGCGCGGCGTGCTGCTCTACGGTCCCCCTGGAACCGGTAAGACCCTGCTCGCGCGTGCCATCGCCGGTGAGGCGG
This sequence comes from Bifidobacterium sp. UTBIF-78, assembly GCF_006408945.1. Classification (NCBI taxonomy): domain Bacteria; kingdom Bacillati; phylum Actinomycetota; class Actinomycetes; order Bifidobacteriales; family Bifidobacteriaceae; genus Bifidobacterium; species Bifidobacterium sp. UTBIF-78. The sequence goes on along the minus strand of NZ_JFAO01000057.1, from coordinate 6,611 downwards.
GCGTGCCGTTCTACGCGATGGCCGGCTCCGACTTCGTCGAGATGTTCGTCGGCCTTGGCGCCTCCCGTGTGCGCGACCTGTTCGACGAGGCCAAGAAGAACGCGCCCGCCATCATCTTCATCGACGAGATCGATGCCGTGGGCCGCAAGCGCGGCTCCGGCATGGGCGGCGGCCACGACGAGCGCGAGCAAACCCTGAACCAGCTGCTCGTGGAGATGGACGGCTTCGACAACGACACCAACCTCATCATCATCGCCGCCACCAATCGTCCCGACGTGCTTGACCCCGCCTTGCTGCGCCCGGGCCGTTTCGACCGTCAGGTGGGCGTGGCCGCGCCGGACCTCGAAGGCCGCGAGGCGATCCTCAAGGTGCACGCCAAGGGTAAGCCGTTCGTGCCGGACGTGGACCTGCACATGGTGGCTGTGCGCACGCCGGGCTTCACCGGCGCGGACCTCGCCAACGTGCTCAATGAGGCAGCGCTGCTGTGCGCCCGTGCCGGCGCCCAGCTCATCGACAACCGTGCCATCGACGAGGCCATCGACCGCGTGCAGGCCGGTCCGCGCCGCAAGTCCAAGGGCATGGCCCTTGACGAGCTGCGCAACACCGCATACCACGAGGGTGGCCATGCGCTGGTCGCCGCCGCGCTGCACGACACCGACCCGGTGACCAAGGTGACCATCCTGCCGCGAGGCCGCGCGCTCGGCTACACCGCCGTGATGCCTACCTCCGACCGATACTCGCAGTCGCGCAACCAGCTGCTCGACCAGATGGCCTACGCGATGGGCGGCCGCACCGCCGAGGAGATCGTGTTCCACGACCCGACCACCGGCGCGTCGAACGACATCGAGAAGGCCACGAAGATCGCCCGCACGATGATCACGCAGTATGGCTTCTCCACCAAGCTCGGCGCCATCAAGTGGGCGGACGATGACGAACAAAGCTCCGACTTCGACGGTCTGGGCCCGCACAAGTATTCCGAGCGCACCGCCGAGACCATCGACGCGGAAGTGCTGCAGCTTGTGGAGACCGCGCACACCGAGGCGTGGAACATCATCAACGACAACCGTGATATCCTCGACGAACTCGTGCGCCAGCTGCTCGTCAAGGAGACGCTGAACGAGAAGGAACTCGCCGAGATTTTCGCGCCGATCAAGAAGGCGCCGGTTCGTCCGGTGTGGCTTTCCAACGACCGCCGCCCCGATTCGGACAGGCCGCCGGTGGAGATTCCGGAGAGCCTCAAGCGTTCGGTCGGTATGAAGACCGGGGAGTGACGTCGCCCCGCGAGGGAACAATGCGTCGAAACACGGGCCCGCAAGTCTGACTTGTATCATGCAAACAGACTGCGGGCCCGTGCGTTTGGCCGTCAGTGGCCGCCGCGGCTGGCCGGTGTGACCGTCGCGTTTGGCCAGCGCGGCCAGCGCGGCCATCGCGACCGGGCGCCGGAGTGCGGTCCTGTCCACGACCGATACGGGCTGACGGGCGGCCGCTGCGCCCATATGGCGGCGTATCGGTGGCATAGTGGATGGATAAGCGGAAATGGAGAGAAGATGAGCGAGATCACGAATGAGCCGAACTCCGAGGAGCCCTTGGAGTCTCTGGAGTCCCGCAACCCCCGGGAAGCGCACTACGACGAGGACGGCGTGCGCGAGGCCGTACGCCTGTTCCTGAAGTCCATCGGCGAGGACCCTGATCGCGAGGGATTGAGGGAGACCCCGGACCGCATCGCGCGCGCCGGCCGCGAATTGTTCGCGGGACTCGGCGCGTCCCCGGCTGATGTGCTGGAGAAGCATTTCGACGTGGACACCGACGAATTGGTGCTCGTCAAGGACATCGAACTGTATTCGGTGTGCGAGCATCACCTGCTGCCGTTCCATGGCGTGGCCCATGTGGGCTACATCCCCGCCAAGGACGGCGTGATGGGCCTGAGCAAACTCGCCCGTCTGGTGGAGGTGTACGCGCGCCGGCCGCAGGTGCAGGAGCGCCTCACCCAGCAGATCGCCGATGCTCTGGTCGAATACGCCGGTGCGCGCGGTGTGATCGTGGTGACCGAATGCGAACACCTGTGCATGTCGATGCGCGGCGTCAGGAAGTCCTCCGCACGCACGGTCACCTCGGCGGTGCGCGGTCTGCTGCGCAACCCCGCCACCCGCGCCGAGGCCATGAGCCTGATACTTGATCGGTGACCGCGTGCCGGCCGATGCGTAAGCGGGCATGAACGGGTGTACACGCGTGATACAGGAGGGAAAACATGACTGATGTGAATCTGCAGGCATTGCACGATGTTGAGCACACCCTGGTGATGGGCGTGCTCAACATCACCGAGGACTCGTTCTCGGATGGCGGGCTGTGGCTCGACCCGGACAAGGCCGCCCAGCACGGGCGCGACATGATGGCCGCCGGAGCGGACATCATCGACATCGGCGCCGAATCCACCCGGCCCGGCGCCAAGCGCGTCTCCGAGGAGGATGAGCACCGGCGCATCACCGGCGCCGTCGAGGCGCTGATCCCCGCCGGCGCAGTGCTGTCCATCGACACCACCCGCGCTTCGGTGGCGGCCGCCGCACTGGAACGCGGCGCCCAGATCATCAACGACGTCTCAGGTGGCACGCTCGACGCCGAGCTGCCGCATGTGGTGGCCGACCACGACTGCCTGTACATCGTGCAGCATTGGCGCGGCTGGCTCGCCGGCTCCAAGGGAGCCAACCCGGATCAGGACACCTCGGTGTACGAGCACGGCGTGCTGCAGGACGTCCACGACGAACTCATGCGTCAGGTGGATGGCGTGCTGGCCGCGGGCGTGCGACCGGAACGCATCATCATCGATCCCGGTCTGGGATTCTCGAAGCCGGGCATCGGCCACAACCTGCCCCTGCTGACCGGGCTCGAGACCTTCCGCGCCACTGGATACCCGGTGCTCATCGGACAGTCCCGCAAGCGCTTCATCTCCGCCATGCTGGCCGAGGCGGGCGTGGACGAGCCCACGATGGCCGACCGTGACGGGGTGACGGCCGGCCTGTCCGCGATGTGCGCGGAACACGGGGCCTGGGCCGTGCGCGTGCACGACGTGGCCGCGAGCCGGTCCGCCGTCATCGCCGGCAACGTGTGGCGCGCATACCGGCAGTCACAGGACTGAACCGGCGGAATAAGCGGAATCGACGGAATCGACCGAATAGACCCAGCGTCAGGCACCTCATCGACGTTCGACGTAGTATCGGCGCATCATCAGCGCATCTGGCGGAGTCAGGACAGAAAGCGAATCATATGGACATCATCCGACTGACCGGCGTACATGCCAACGGCACCCACGGCGTGCTGCCTTTTGAACATGAGCGCGCCCAGACCTTCAGCGCGGACGCCACGCTGTATCTGGACCTTGCCGCGGCAGGTCGCACCGACGCCCTCGCCGACACCGTGGACTACGGCCGCGCGGCCAAGGAGATCGTCGCCGTGATCGAAGGCCCCCATGTGGACCTCATCGAGAGGATGGCCCAGCTCATCGCCGATCGGCTGTTGGCGATGAAGCCGGTCGTCAAGGTGGATGTGACCGTGCACAAGCCGCACGCGCCCATCACCGTGCCCTTCGGCGACGTGTCCGTGTCCATCACCCGCGTGCGCGATGAGGCGGGGTGGGGCGTTCCGGCCGGAGACGCTGCGGAGTCGCCCGCTGCGACATCGGTGGTGCCGGTGGTGCCGGCGGTGACGGACGCTCCGGCGCGAATGCATAAGGCAGTGGTGGCGCTGGGCGGCAATATCGGCGAGGTGGACGCCACGCTGCGTGCCGCCGTGCGGGAGATCGACGGATTGCCCGGCACGCAGGTGACCGGCATCTCCCCGCTGTTCCGCACCGCCGCGTGGGGCATGGCGGACGGGGCACCCGACTTCCTCAACGCGGTGGTCGAGCTGGAGACCACGATGGGTCCGCACGCGTTGCTGGCCGCATTGCAGGGTATCGAGGCCGATCATGGCCGCACCAGGGAGCATCATTGGGATTCCCGGCCGCTGGATCTGGACATCATCGACTTCGATGGCATCACCAGCGCCGACGAGGACTTGGCGTTGCCGCACCCACGCGCATGGCAGCGTGCCTTCGTGCTTGCGCCGTGGCATGCGCTCGATCCCAACGCGCGTCTGGCCGGGGCGCATGGCGGGCTGGTTCACGACCTGCTGGCCGCGGCTCCCGATCGGGATGCGGTCAAGCTGGTCGCCGACGACTGGATGTTGGCCGGGCGTTCCGATGGTGACCGGGAACCGTCACCCGCATCGGATGCGATGGGGGATTCCGGCGCAGGGGCTGGGACGTCGCGGCCGTCATCGATGCCGTCGTCACCGGAGCCGGTCTCCCGCTGGGCCGTCATCTCGATGGACTCCACCTCCACGGACGCCGAACGGCTGTTCCGCGAGGCCATCGTGACCATCGACGGCATCCCCGGCAATCAGGTGGAGGGCATCTCGCCGCTGTACCATGTGGCCCATTTCGATGGGCCGGATGCCATGAGCGCGGTGATTCGCGTCGAAACCAAACTGCCGGCTGCGGACCTCATCGCCGTGTTGGGGACCGTCGAGTCCGCCCAGGAAGGGCTTCTCGACCTCGATCTGGTGGACATGGAGGGCGTGGTCGCGGACGAGCCGGACTGTCGTGTACCGTGGCCGTCCGCCCGTTCGCATGCCTCGGTACTGGCCCCGTGGCTCGACATGGACCCAAATGCCGCACTCGGCGGCGATCCGGTGTCGTTCCTGCTGGCCATGGCGCCGGATGCGGCACAGGTGGGGCTGCTGTCCGATAATTGGATACTCGCGCCGCGCTGAGCGAAACGACGCGGGGTGCGCGTCTGTGGCGGCAGGCCGGAGGATAGTCTGGATACGGCGGAGTCGCGCGCGGCCCTGCGGCCACGCATGTGGCGGGTACGCGGCCAGTCGGGTACGTGGCCATATGTATGGTCATGTACCCAGCTCTGCACGCAGTCACACACGTCAGTCATACAGGTAAGGAGCATTGATGAAGGCACGACGGACACCATGGTGGCAGTATGTGATCGCCGTCGCACTCGGCCTGCTGGCGGGCATCGGACTGGCCTCCTATGGGGAGAGCTCCGGACTGTCGCTCATCGGTGCGCCGTGGATCGTGGCCATCCTGCTCGCCGTGCTGGGCGTCGCGGTGCTGGTGATGGCACTGCAAGTGCACAAATACGCGAACACCGATTCCAAGAAGAGGCCGCACAGCTTCGTGAATCCGACCATGGCGGTGTACACGCTGGTGCTGGCCAAGGCGCTCGGACTCGCGGGCGCGGCGCTCGCCGGCTGGTATGGTGGTCAGATTCTTATGAGCGTCGGGCATTTCGAGGCGCCGTTCTACCATGACGCGATCATCGAATGCGCGGTGTCGGCCGTGGTGTGCGTGGCCGACATGATCATCGGCATCATCGGCGAATGGCTGTGCCAGCTCCCGCCGAACGAGGGGCCGGAGAACCCCAAGATCAAGGCGGCGGCACGCCGTCAGTCCGCCGCGCAGGCATACAAGCAGTAACCGGGCGGCGGCTCCTGCTGCTTGTAGGCCACTGCTTGTAGGCCACTGTGATATCGGGTTGGCTACTCGGCTGCTCCGCGACCTCGCTTCCGACCGCCTCCGGCGCTACTTCGATTCCGGTACGCGGACCATGGCCTCCTGGGCGATGGCGGCCACCAGCTCGCCGTCCTGCGAGTAGACCTTGGCCAGCCCGAGCCCGCGGCCGTGCGCGGCGGTGGGCGTGTCCTGCACGTAGAGGTGCCACTGGTTGATGTCCACGTCGCGGTACCACCACATCGAGTGGTCGAGCGAGGCATAGGAGATGCCCGGCGTCGCAATGGACAGACCGGCGCGACGCAGCACCGGCTCCATCATCACCTGATCGCATCCGAGCGCCAGCATCGCACGATGCATGACCTGCGGCACGTCCACATGGCCATCGGCCCTCATCCACACCATCTGCTTGCCGGAATCGCGCTCGGCGGATTCCTTGTCGGGGCGAAGCATGATCGTCGGCGTGATGTGGCGGATGTCGAACGGCGACTTCTCGGCGTAATAGTCGGCGAACGGCGATTTGTCGGCGAACGGTTCCATCAGCTGCTTGGCGGACTTGAGCGTTTCCGGGTCCGGCAGTCCGGTGGGCATCGGATCGGCGAATTCGACGCCCTTCTGGCCGGCCTCCTGGAACGAGGCGATGGCGGTGAGGATCGGTCCGTCGGACTGGGTCACGTTGACCCGGCGCGAGGAGAACGAACGGCCGTCGCGCAGCGTCTCCACATCAAACAACAGATCCTGACGGATGTCGCCGGCCGCGATGAAGTAGCCGTGGATCGAATTCGGCAGACGCGAGGGCGCCACGGTCTTGGAGGCGGCGACCATCGACTGGGCGATCACTTGGCCGCCATAGACGCGGCCAGTGGGGAAGTAGAGGCTTTCGCCGTTGATATAGGTATGGTCGCGATATGCGGAAGGCTCGCCCAATGTGAGTACCTTCACCAGATGATCCAGCGGCGTGACGGTGACGGTATGGGCCATGATTCCTCGATTCATGTGTAGGGTTCGTTTTTCGCTGCTGGTTGGCAGTTTACGCATCGGCGGTTAAGAGAGG
>NZ_JFAO01000056.1:0-19772 GCF_006408945.1 Bifidobacterium sp. UTBIF-78 | reverse complement strand
TCGTACTTCGCGGCCAGCTTGGAGGCGGCGTCGATCTTAGCCTGACCGGTGAGATCGTTCAGCGCGATGAACTCCGGCTCAAGGCTGTACCAGGTGTCCACGTAGGACTTCCAAGTGGCCTCGCTCTTCGCGTACTTCGCCCACAGGGCGTAGTCGTCCTGCTTGTTCAGGCCGCCCAGACGCGGGTTGTCATGCAGCGCATACACCTTCTGGTTGTCCGTGGAAGCCCAGACCGCACGAAGGGTGTCACCATCAATGATCTTGAAGGAGGACTTCTTCAAACCGGTCTTGCTGAAGGGGCCGACGAAGGTGTAGTAGTAGCCGTCGGACAGGTTCGCGTAGCTCTTGGTCGTCGCGCTGGTGCCAGGCAGGTTCTTGCCTTCCCAGTAGAGGAAGGTGTAGCCGTCGCGGGTCGGCGTGGCCACCACGTCAGCCCACTTCTGGGAGTCGGTCTTGGACACGTAGCGCGAGTGGTTGGCACCGGTGTCGGACCAAGTGCCGCCGTTCGCGTCGAGCAGGATGGAATCTCCGCTCTCCCACTTCGCGTACACGGAGACATCGGCGGTGACCTTGGAGACCTTGATGCCGGACAGCACGCCGTTCCAAGAGGTCACCGTGCGCTTCGTGTAGGTGCCGTAGTCGACGTCCTTGGTGGTCTGGAAGTAGTCCTCCACACCGGTCGGCTCGGCGATGGCCTTGTTCTTGGTCTGGTAGTTCAGCGCCTTGCCGGTCTTCTTGGAGACGACCTTGTTGCCCTTGGCGTCGGTCAGATCCGTGGTGGACTGGTTCCAAAGAGATTCAGTAGCGGGATCGTAGTTGTAGTAGTAGGCGACCGCGGCGATGTTCTCGGTGTCCCAGCCGGCGTACAGGTTCACGGTCTTGGAACCGGACTGCTTCTCGACCTGGGAGGACACGGACACGTTGAAGTCGAACGGAGCGTCATTGTCCGACTGGTACCAGCCGGTGAACTCCGCGCCCTTCTTGGCCGGATCGCCGGGCTGTACGGCCTTGCCATCGGCGGTCGTGTTCTTCTTCCAAATGCCGCTGCCGGAGGTCGCATCAGCCTTGGCGCCGTCGTTGGTCGGGTTCACGTCCTTGACGGCGCTGTCCTTAATGCCGTTGAAGTGGTAGACGACGGTCCAATCGTTGTCGGACGCGTTGGCCACGGCGAACAGCTTGAGATCGTTCGCGTTCCAGTCGCGGACCGCGTTCTTCACGGCCGTCTTGAAATCGTATTCGGTGCCGGAGGCGTCGTCACCGGTGCCGAGCTGCCACTGGAAGCCGTCCTCCGGGTCAGCGCGGTACTCCGGGAACGCCTGGTCGGCGTACGTGTACTTCGTGGTCCAAGCGCCGGTCTGGGCGTCCTGAAGCTCGATCTGGGCGACGTTCTGGTTCGCGGCGGTGCCCGGCGCGGTGCCGTAGTCGGTGAACTTCTCGAACTTCGGGTACAGGGTCGTGTCGGCGGTGATGGCCTCACCCTGGTACAGGTCCTCGCTATCGGCGTGGTTGGACAGCGTCCAACCCACGAACACGTAACCGGCATCAACGGAAGTCGGCTCGGACACGGCGACGTACTTGTTGCTGGCGGCGTCATACACGGAGCCGAAGCTCTTGCCGTAGTAGTCGGCAGCGGTGATCGGCTGGCCCTCAGCCACCTCGATCGTCTGGTCAGCAGTGGAAGCGCCGCCCTTGAACGTGACGGTGAACGCCTTCTTGGACTGGGCGTACAGCTTGGTGTCTCCCTTGACGGCGATGCCGTCAGCGGACGCCACCTTCGTACCGCCCTGATCGTAGGAGTAGCCCGTCAGGACCTTGTGGTCATCCTTCGCGGTGAACGGGTTCGCCAGAGCGGCAAGCTCGGTGAACGTGTCACCGTAGGAGTAGCCGCTGAAGTAATCCAAGGCACCGTTCGCGGCGGTGGCGAACTGGTACGGCTTAGCGGCATCGTACACGCCAATGCTGAAATTGGTCGTGGCCGCGGAATCATCGACCGCGTGGGCCGAATCAACGACATCGGCGTTCGCGGTCGACGCGGCGACGCCCATCGTGGCGATCATCGCGACCGAGGCGAGGCCGGCGAGCGGCGCGCGCCAAACCTTGTTGTTTCCTGTCATAGTCAGGAACCTTTCTTCTAGGGACACAGGAAACAACAAACAAGCAGAATGCAATCACATGGAACATGCACATGACATAGCATGTCCCCGACAGGGGGGGGGAACGAACCAACACGCTTGACTCAAATCTACAAATCCGATTCACTCGTAATCGTCTTCACTGACCTGATTCTCGCGGCAAGGCACCATAACGTTATATAACAATTGCAAACAGCGAATAATTCACGCATAACGGCAATACATTACCGACAGTATAGTTGCACACTATGAACCTACATGAGCCAACTGCGCATTATTCACGAGACGTCGGCATCGATGTCATCCGGGCTCTGGCCATTTTCTGTGTGATAGGTATTCACTCGCTGCCTCAGACCGTTCCCCTGTCTCTGGGCGTTGGGCGCGAACACGCGACGATTATTATGCGTCTACTCACACAATTCGTACAGATGACCTGTCAATTGGGGGTTCCCCTATTTCTCGCCATCACCGGCTATTTGATGCTTGGCCGAGACTACACGGGACTCAATCTTGAACGGTTCGTCAAACGCAATCTTTTGCCAGTGTTTGTCTCATTCGAGTTTTGGAACCTTGTCATGTGCGGCGTAAGACAGTTCGGAATAGCACATGATGTTACTCTGACCGAAGTGGTCAAATCCGCGTTGTTTCTCTCTCAGCCGCCTATGGGCCACATCTGGTATCTTCAGATGATTGTAGGCACGTACTGTGCATTACCTCTGCTCGCCATGGCCTTGAGAAAAGTTGAGGAAACCCATACTGAACGCTATCTGCTGTTCTTCATTGCAATGATTGTCGTCTATCGTTCCGTGGCACCCACCGCCGAGAAACTTATGGAAATCGCCGGACGTCCCATTCATATTGAGATAGCGTACGATTCGATTGTCTCCGATTTGGCTTACACCTTTGTTCCTCTACTTATTGGGTATGCCATACGTCGCGGATTATTCGCCCATATGCGTTTTTCGACTGTAGTGGTTTTGCTTGTGGCTTCCTTCGTTGCTCTCATCGGTGAAGGATACTTCTGGCTGATGAATGGGCCCGTCGGGAAGCCTCAACTGCCCGAGTACGCAGTTAACGATGTTTTTCTTGCCTTTGCCGTGCTTATGACGTTTGCCATCATTCACCGAGTAATCGGAAAGGACAATCCATTACCACGCCAAGTGGTGGTGATACTAGGCAGGTTCTCACAATACATATACGGAATCTACATCTTTCATTTTCCGATCATCTGGAAACTGGCGTTCTTCTGGCACCCGACAAATCACAACTGGCTCAACTTCGTCATCTATTCCGTTGCCGCCTTCGTGCCTTCTCTTGCCGCAACCATAATCCTGTCACGAGTCCCAATCGTGGGGCATTGGCTACTGCTTACTAAGATGCCTGTTCGTCATCGCGAATCGCAAGGACGGCATAGAGCACGATGACGCTGTAGTTTGGCCGCGTCACTTTTTTCCCTGTAACTTCCGCGCCACGACCTTCAGCAGCTCGCGCTGCTTCGACCCGCTGGGGGCGACCACATCCGCATACTTCCTGATCGGGCTGTCCTCCGCGATCGCCCGCTCATGATGCGCGAGGGGCTTCGGCTTCGCCACGCCCGCAAGCATCGCCATCATCTGGAGCGAGAACGGCGTCTGGCGCGCATAGCTCCAATATAGCGGGCCGAAATCGCACCACGGGTTCTTCCACGGCTTGTCGAAGCCGGCGTAATGCACGATCTTCGGTGCCTTGCGCGAGGCCATATACCCGCGGAATACCTCCGCCGGCGCGTAGGCGAACACGCCTTGCACGCGGTCGGCACAGTCGTGCATCACATCCCATTCATACGGGAGATAGGCCACCAAGCCCTCGCACTCCATGTTGAGGATGTCCTGGTCGTTGTAGATGAAGCCGGGACGCGACGCGATCTCCAGCCACTCGTCCACGGTGTGCAAATCCCGCATGCGGTCGAGGTTCATCACCAGCACACCCGCCTGGAAGTAGCCGTACGGCTGCTTCATGCCCAGTTGCGTATCCGCATATTCCAGACGCTTGCCGTCCTTCATGTTGAGATTGCCGAGGAAGTCGAGGTCGCGCACCGCGCCAATCGCGCAATCGCCGAGCGGCGTATCGTACAGTTCCGCGATGTCGCCGTTGACGACGAGATCGGAGTCGAGGTACAGAATCTTCGAATAGAACGGCAACGCATCCTGGATGATGAACCGGTAGTAGGTCTCCACGCTGATATGCGCGTTGTTCGTGGTCAGATGGTATCCGGCGATCACACGGCTCACGTCGAAGAAGCGGACCTCCGCATTCGCAAACGACGAGAGGAACTGCGTGATGCTCCGCTTGTTCTGTTCGGAGATGTCGCGTTCCAGCACGATCATGTCGTAGAAGCGCTCCAGATTCGCGTTCCTCAGCATCGAGTAGATCGTGGTGGTGAGCATCGGCACGTAATTGTCGTCCGCCGCGAAGATCACCGGTACGACGTCGCGCGGGTTACGGTCCAGCGGTTCCAGCGAACCGACCGGCTCGGGGTGCGTGAAGTGCACGCACTGCAGCTGCTTGATCTTCCACGCGCGAGCGGCACCATTCTCGCCCGCAGCTTCCGCCACACGCCGGTGATGCGCGATATAGATATTGAGCAACCGTTCCGCTAGATGCCCCGGCGTGCGCAGCGTCTGCACGTCAGCACGCGAATAATCCCAGCCCGCGACGAATTCGTCCAAGAGCGGGAACAACCACGCGCAGTAGTCCTGGAAAATCGCCTTGCGCATGATGAACATGTTGCAGAAGCACGCTTTTCGGCCGTCCAACACCGCGTCCGCATCCTCTCGGTAGTCAGGATGGCGCTCGCACAGGATGTCGTACATGTGGCGCAGATCCTTCAGGCGCAGATGGCTGTCGCCGTCCCAGTGCTCCTTGAGATTGCCGAAGCCGCCGAACGCGCGCACGTCGTTGACCGGGGAAGTGATTACGTCCCAGCCATCCACCGCGCGGGCGATGCTGTAGTCGTCCAGCCCGTATTCGGCGATTGCCCGTTCGTCGATGTACGAGTCGATGATCTCACCGTAATCATTCTGCTTGTGGTCGATATCGGTGAAGTCGAAGTAGCGGCGGTAGTGGCAGAAGCCGTAGTAGTCGGCGTCGGCGTTCTTCCATGCCCAGTACTGGGCCGTGAGCTCGCAGTACATCGGGTTCTTCTCGGAGATGTTCTCGCCGTCATCGTCGTGCAGCATGTCCGCGAACAGCCTCGGCGCCGAAACCGCACCCACCTGAACCGGCACGATGCTCTCCCCGTCCGGAACGACCGACGGCTTGTGCGCCGACACGAACAGCCTGATACGGGCCGACTGCCGCGGATTGGAAGGCTGTGCTGTAAGAGCCATGTGTAGTACTCCGTCCTGCTTCGACAAATACGACTAACACTTTAGAATATATGGGAGTGCCGAGCGGCCGGCGGCAGATCCGTCCCCGAAAGTTTCGCATGGGATACGCATGAGTTAAGATAGGACGTTTGTGAAGAACCTAGTCAAGAGCCTCCAGGAGCGCTACCGCTACGCGCTGATCGTATTCAAAGAGCTGGTGAAGACCAACTTCAAGCTGCGTTATCAGGGCTCCTTCCTCGGCGTGCTGTGGTCGGTGCTGCAGCCGTTGATGCTGTTCGCCGTCATGTATGTGGTGTTCGTCAAGTTCCTCAAGTTCTCTGACGGCACGCCGACGTTCCCAATTTCCCTGCTGTGCGGCACCTGCCTGTGGCAGTTCTTCTCCGAATCGACGAGTATGGGCATGCGCGCGATCGTCGACCGCGGCGACCTGCTGCGCAAGATCCACTTCCCGAACTACATCATCGTGGCTTCGACGACGATGGGCTCGATGATCTCGCTGGCGATTAACCTGTGCGTCGTAATCCTGTTCGGCACGTTCGCGCACGCCCACTACACCTGGCGTGTGATTCTGGTCATCCCCAGCATCATCCAGCTGTACGCGATCTCGCTCGGCGTGGCGTTGCTGCTCGGCTCGCTGTATGTATATTTCCGCGACATTGGGCATATCTGGGAGGTCCTCCTTCAGGCGATGTTCTACGCGACGCCTATCATCTACCCGATCTCGATGGTCCAGAAGAACCCCGAGTTCCACTGGGCGGCCGACCTGCTTATGCTCTCGCCCACCACGCAGACGATCATGGATATCCGCCACAACCTGCTCTCGCCGGAATACGTGCCGACAATCTGGTCGATGATTGACAACCGGTGGCTGTGCCTGCTGCCGTACGTGCTGTCCGTGATCGTGCTGTGGGCCGGCATCCATGTGTTCCGCAAGTACAGCGCGAAGTTCGCGGAGGTGTTGTGATATGGGTGATGCCATGACCGAGCCGAAAACCGTGGAGAAGAAGACCATGCACAACGTTGACGAGAATACCAACGACGACCGTCCGGTCGTGCTCAAGGTCGAGCACGTCGCCAAGTCGTTCCGCCTGCCCACCGAGCAGGCCACGGGACTCAAGATGGCGTTCCTCAACTGGACGCGCGGCGTCAAGGGCTACACCGAGCAGCAGGTGCTGCGCGACATCAACTTCGAGGTGCATCAGGGCGACTTCTTCGGCATTGTGGGCCGCAACGGCTCCGGCAAGTCCACGCTGCTCAAGATCATCTCGCAGATCTACATGCCCGAAAAGGGCCGTGTGACGGTCAAGGGCAAGCTCGTGCCGTTCATCGAGCTCGGCGTCGGTTTCAACCCGGAGCTGACCGGCCGTGAGAACGTGTACCTCAACGGCGCGCTCCTCGGCTTTAGTCGCGAGGAGATTGACGCGATGTACGACGATATCGTCGATTTCGCTGAGCTCGGCGACTTCATGGATCAGAAGCTCAAGAACTACTCGTCCGGCATGCAGGTGCGACTCGCGTTCTCCGTCGCGATCAAGGCGCAGGGCGACATCCTAGTCCTCGATGAGGTGCTCGCCGTCGGCGACGAGGCGTTCCAGCGCAAATGCGACAACTTCTTCGCCGAGATTCGCAAGGACCCCACGAAGACCGTCATCCTGGTCACCCACTCGATGGACGCGGTCAAGAAGTACTGCAACAAGGCCATCCTCATCAAGGACGGCGAGATCATCGTCAGCGGCAACAAGAACGACGTGGCGGACCGCTACACGCTGGAGAACCTGAAGGCCAAGAAGATCGTGGAGGTCAAGAAGGACGAGCCGGTGTCCGAATACCCCACCGGTCTGAGCGAGCGGGTTCCGGTGCTGAACGTGCGGGCTGTGGGTGACCCCGCCAGCAGGATCGACGAGGACTTCGTCTTCGACGTCGAATACGAGTTTGACGAACCTGGTACCCCGTTCTATATGGCGGTGTCGATGCACGATACTCGGCGCGGCGGCGTCTCCTTCGCCGAGAACTTCGACCTGTCAGAATACGGGCGGCATAAGGTGCGTTTCGCCGCGCCCATGCGCCTGTTCGACAACGGGCAGTTCCGCATCATCGCCTCGCTGCACACGTACGAGAAGGAGAACCCCAAGCAGGTGGAGATGATCGGCTTCAGCAACGACGACAACTCCTGCGACTTCGTGGTCAACGATCCCAAGGGTGCTGAGAACTTCGCTCTCATCAACAATTATTCGATGGCTTTCACCCCCATCGCAGGTGCAAAGGCCATCTCTCGATTCCACAATGATGATGACGGCGAAGAGGATTCCAGCCGGGCATAACAACCAGACATACCCAGACATACATGGAAACAGATAGGGCGTTATGGGTACCGATTTCACAATCAAGATGCTGTGCCGCGGCGATGGCAAGGGATACACGCTGATTCGGAGTGCCATTCCGGCGGCATCGCTCCGCGCCTCGGCGGAAGTCAAGGGACAAGCGACAGTGCCTTGTCAGCTGTATCCGTTGCCGATGCCGGGTGAGGATCATGCGGCATCGGCACACGCCAGCGGCAGGGACGGTGATTCGTCGGCCGATGCATTGTCGTACGCGTTCGTGGCTGTGGTTCCGCTGCTTGACGGAGCCGATTTATCGGTCAACATATACGATGCCAAGACCGGGAACACAGTGTTCTCCTTCCCGTTCAAACCATTGGAGACGAAAATACGATCCCGTCTGACGTACCGTTTCCACGGTCAGGATGCTTACAAGATCAGGGATATCGAACATCGTCATTCCTCTGGACGACCCGTAGTGAATGTGGCCGGCATCTATCCGGTTACGCCCGATAAGCTGTCATGGCGCATCCACGTCTCATTCCCTTACGAGGAGAATGAGTGCGGCTACCTGCTCAAGGCGTGTGACGCTTCGGGCAACGACGTTCCACTGGAACCGATGGTTCTTGAGGATTGCGTGATTCCCGACCGCAGGGATGGCAACAATCTGCTTCACGAGGTCACCTACGCGCTTGTCATGGACGCCGGCGTCGACATGCTCTGCGTATGGGCCGAACGATTCGCCAGTAAGGATGCTGATCGGGATGGCGACGCAGGCTACCACGACGGCAATTTCGACGAGGTACTGCCGTTCAGATATCACCAGTTGGTGAACCGTGCCATGGATGAGGCACGGAATGTCATGTATGATTCGGGTTACGGATCTTGGCTGGACTACCACCGATCGACCGATGCGGACGTCGAACGGCAACGCGAATTGTGTGCCGGGTGGAAGCTCCGTCCGCTGATCAGCATCGTAGCGGTGTTGTATGAGACGCCTGCGGAGTATCTTCGCATGCTGTTGAACTCCGTGCTTGCGCAGTCATATCCTCATTTCGAGCTCGTGCTCGTCAACGCGGGAGACTCCACAGGTTCTATCAAGTCCGTACTGGCCGAATACGACGACACTCGTATCAGAACCGTCACAGCCCCCAACAGGAGCATCGCCGAGAACACCAACGTCGGACTCAACAGCGCGACCGGAGACTACATCGCGTTCGTAGACCATGACGACGTCATCGAGCCTGATGCGCTGTACCGGTACGTCGCGCAAATCAACGCCGATTCCGACACGGACCTGATGTACTGCGACGAGGACCAGTTAATCGATGGCGAGTACCGCAATCCGGTGTTCAAACCCCAGTACAATCCGGACATGCTACTGGCCTCGAACTACATCTGCCACATGCTGATGGTGAGCCGCCATGCGCTCCAGCAAGTGGAGCTTTCGCCCGCGGACGTCTCCGGTGCCCAGGACTACGATCTGACCTTGAAGGTGGCTGAGGTCGCACGGTCCATCCACGCGATTCCTTATGTGCTATACCACTGGAGGGTCCACCGGAATTCAACCAGCGTCAACCCGGACAGCAAGCCCTATGCGGAGGGGGCCGGTCTCAGAGCACTGGAACGGCATTTCCAACGTATAGGGGTCACTGCACACGTGCATGAATCGGAGCGGGTGTTCCGATACCTCACCGAGTATGTCCATGACAAACCGACGAAGGTGAACATCGTCATCCCGACCAAAGACCATGTCGATCTGCTGAACCGATGCCTGGAATCCGTATTCGCATCCTTGGACGCGAACGATGCCGATTCGTCGCTGATCTACGACGTGACGTTGGTCGAGAACAACAGTACCGAACAGCGAACCTTCGAGTTCTACGAGCGGATTCAGCGAGAGCACAAACAGGTCCATGTCGTCACATGGCCAGGACACGGATTCAACTATTCCGCCATTTGCAATTACGGTGCGGCGCACAGCGACGGCAACCTGATCCTGTTCCTCAACAACGACACTCAGGTGGTGAACGACAGCTGGTTGCGATCCATGAGCGGCTTCTTCGCCCGCCCCGAAGTCGGCGTCGTCGGCGCGAAGCTGATATACGGCGATGGACTGGTCCAGCACGGAGGCGTGTGGGTCGCGCGCGACCATGTCGGATACATGGGCAATATGCTGCCCATGGATGACGGCGGCTACTTGGAGACCCTGCATTATCCGGTGGATTGCGCTGCGGTCACGGGCGCCTGTCAGATGATCCGCAGGTCGGTATTCGAGAAGATCGGCGGGTTCGACGAGGACCTGGAAGTGACTCTCAACGACGTCGACCTCTGCCTGAAGGCGGGGCAGGCCGGTTACCTGACCGTGTTCGATCCGCAGGCGATGCTTCGCCACAATGAGCATTCGAGCCGTGGCCGGGACGAACTGGACCCGGCGAAGGCGAGGCGCTCTATCGAGGAGTACGCCCGTTTCTTCATGAGATGGAACCACACCGTCGAACCCGGGAAATACATCAACAGGAACCTCAATCAGATGGAGGGACGCTATAAGCTCGCGTAGCCGCGAAGATCGCCTCTCCGCTGTCATGTCTCCTAGGCACAGAGACGTCTGCGGTATTCTGAGGGATAGTCAGCTTACGAATGGAGAGGTATGTCGTATTCCATCAAGCGCCTGTGCCGGGGCGATGGCAAAGGCTACATCAAAATAGAGGGCGAGGGGCTGTGTCCTGAACGATTGTCCGCGATGGCGACTGCCGCAAATGGGCAGCGCATCGCGTGCGGCGTCTATCCGTTCGGGTTCCCCGGGGAGGACGCCGTGGCGGCGCGTCGTGCCGGCGACGAGCATGCGTCCGACGGCAGCGGTATCGGCTCATGTGTGGTGGCCGTCCCCCTGCTTGATGGCACCGATCTGCAGGTCCGTGTCTATGACGGTTCGGCGGGAAGCGCCAAACCCGTGTTCGAGTTTCCCTTCAAGCCGCTTCCCAGCAAGATACAGTCACGACTGTCCTATAAATTCCACGCCGAGGAGGCGTATCGGATCCGTGGTATCGATCAGCGTCGCGTCGCGTTCGCCCCGTACGTGTATGTGACCGGCATTTACCCCGTCAGCGATTCGGAGGTTTCATGTCGGTTCACAGTGGGGTTCCCCCAGCGGTCCGAGCAGGGACTCTCCATCCGTGTATTGGATGATTCCGCGAATGTCATCGACACGGAACCGATGGTGATCAAGGACAGTGATGCAATCTCGCGCGGGGACCTCTACGCGAAGGCATGGGAACGGGTCTACGCCGTACGCATCCCGCTCGAACCACGGACCATCTGCATCGAGGCGACGGAAACGACGCAGGACGCACCGGCCGGTTCGGCGTACGGCAATTTCGCCTGCATCACTCCGCCGATATTCCAGGGGTTTGTCAACGGCGCATTGAACAACACCCGTAACGCCTACCAGGATCCCGGTTATCCCGCATGGTTCGAACGCCGCCGGGCGGGCGCCGACGATCTGAGCGCCGAAAAACGTGTAATATCCCGGTGGGAGTACCGGCCGAAGGTCAGCGTCGTGTCGGTGCTGTTCAACACCCCGCAGGAATATCTGACGGCGATGATCGATTCGGTTCTGGCCCAGTCGTACGAGGATTTCGAACTCGTTCTGGTCAATGTCAGCGGGGACAATGCTTCCGTGAAGCAGGTTCTGGCATGCTATGATGATCCGCGCATCCGCGTGATCGAAGCGGAGAACAATAGCATCGCGGAGAACACAAACGTCGGCATAGCGACGTCCACCGGCGATTATGTGGCGTTCGTCGACCACGACGACGTCATCGAACCGGACACCCTGTACCAGTACGTCGCGATCATGCAGGACGACCGCGAGGCTGACCTGCTGTACTGCGACGAGGACCGGCTCGACAACGGGCGGTACGACAGGCCGTTCTTCAAACCGGGGTTCAACAGGGATTGGCTGTATTCCTACAACTACATCACCCATATGCTGATGGTCAGCCGGCATGCGCTTTCGAGGATCGAACTGTCCGGCGCCGATGTGACGGGCGCGCAGGACTACGACATGATCCTCAAATGCTCCGAGGTGGCCCGGTCCATCAGGAACGTGCCCTACGTGCTGTACCACTGGCGCATCCATCCGAATTCGACCAGCAGCAATGCGGGGAGCAAGCCATATGCGGACGAGGCCGGCAGACTGGCGCTGAGCCGTCATTTCGAACGCATCGGGGTGAAGGCCAAAGTCGAGAAATCGGAGTTCCCGTTCCGCTACCGCACCCGTTACCTCATGGACCATGACCCCAAGGTGAGCATCGTCATCCCCACCAAAGACCATGCCACTATGCTCGCGAACTGCGTCAACGCCGTCCTGGAGAAGACCGAATACCGCAATTATGACATCGTTCTGGTGGAAAACAACAGTGTCGAGCCTGAGACGTTCGCATACTACGAGCATGTCGAAAAGGAGTCCGACAAGGTCCATGTGGTCCGTTGGCCCGGACACGGTTTCAACTACTCCGCGATCTGCAACTTCGGCGCCGCTCACTCCGACGGCGAGATCATCCTGCTCCTGAACAACGACACCGAGGTGATTTCGCCAGAATGGCTGGGCGCGATGGTGAACTTCATGGGCCGCCCCGATGTGGGCGTCGTCGGTGCCAAACTGATCTGCAGGGACGGTATCGTCTCACATGGCGGCGTCTGGCTGTCCACGAACGACGTGGGTTACATGGGATACGACCTCGGCGCCGACGACAGCGGCTATATGGACACCATGAGGTACCCGTATGACCCCGTTGCGGTGACCGGCGCCTGCCAGATGATCCGCCGATCGTTGTTCGACCGTATCGGCGGCTTCGACGAAAGCCTTTTGGTCGACCTCAACGACATCGACCTGTGCCTCAAGGCGGAACAGGAGGGCTTCGTGACCGTGTTCGAGCCCCGCGCCCGCCTGTATCACAATGAGCACACGTCACGAGGCCGGGACGAGAGCGACGCCGGCAAGCGGATTCGCTCCGAGGAGTACGGACGCTTCTTCTTCAAATGGAATCCTGTCTTCCAACCCGGTCGGTTCATCAACATCAACCTCGACCAATGCGACGGCAACTGTAAAATCTTCAGAGGTTGACGCCAGTTGTGGCCTCGGTGTGGCCGGAACGCTGTTTCGCCGCGTTCCGGCCACACTTTTTACATCGCAGTTACGGCTTGCCGCTACTTGCGGTGCCGGACCAGCCTGCCGACGGCCTTGAGCAGCTCGCGCCGCTCGGAGCCGATCGGCGCGATGGGATCGACGATCTTGCGGATGGGGCTCTTTTCCGCCACGGCGCGTTCATGCCGCGGTTTGGATACAGTCCGCGGTGTCCCGACGACTGATGCCGACACCTTCTTGAGCAGCCGCTCGTAGAACGGCGTCTCCCGCGCATAACGCCAATAGATGCTCGCGAAATCGCAGTCGGGATCCGTCCACGGCTTGATGAAGCCGGCGTAGTGGATGATCTTCGGATGCTCGCGCGACTCGATATACGCGTCATAGGCGTCATTGGGCGCGAACGAGAAGACGTTCGCCACACGGTTCGCGCAGTCATGAACCACATTCCATTCCCACGGCAGGTACGTGACCTTGCCCTCGCAATGGACGTTCAGCACATCCTGATCGTTGTAGATGAGACTCGCGTCGGAGGCGTATTCGAGCCACTGGCTGAAGGAGTAGTGCTCGCGCATGGCTTGGGTGTTCAACACCAGCACGCCGGCCTGGAAGTATGAGTACGGGTCCGTCATGCCGAGCACCTGCTTGGTGTACTTCATGCGGATGCCGTCCTTGATGTTGAGGTTGCCCAGATAGTCGACGTCGTGAACCGCCGCGAGAAGGTTGTCGCCGAGTTCCGTGTCGTACAGTTCCGCGATGTCCCCGGTGATGATGATGTCCGAGTCTAGGTACAACACCTTGTCATAGAACGGCAGGACCTGCTGGATAAGGAACCGATAGTACGTCTCCACGCTGATGTGCTCGTTGTTCGTGGTCAGGTTGTAGCCGGTGATCATTCTGTCCACATTCGTGAACCGCAGCGTCATGTTGGGGAACCGGGAGAAGAACGCGCGCATACGCTCCTGCTTGTCCCACGAGATGTTGCGCTGGAGCACCACCACATCGTAATGGCGACTCGTGTCCGCGTTGGACATGGCGGAGTAGATCGTGGTAGCCAACTGAGGCGCATAATTGTCGTCGGCGGCGAAGATGACCGGGACGATGCGTTCCGGCTCGATGTCCTGCAACGGCTCCAAACCGGTCTCGCGTTCGGGGTTGGTGAAATGCACGCACTGCAGCTGCTTCATCTTCCACCCGGCGTTCGTGCGACGGTGATGAAGCAGGTATATGTTCAACAGTCGCTCGGAGAGATGACCCGGGGTGCGCAGGGCCTCCTTGCTGTAGGCCATCGTTCCCGTGACTTCCTCGAACCGCTGCAGAATCGGGAACAGCCATTCGCAGTAGTCGAAGAAGATCCGCTTGCGCATGATGAACATGTTGCAGAAGCAGGAGGTCTTCCCCGCGAGGAAGGCGTCGGCGTCCTGCTTGTAATCCGGGTGCATCCTGCACAGGATGTCGTAGCAGGCGCGCAGGTCGCGATCATGCAGTTTCGGAGCCGCATGCCACATGCCCTTCGGCGTCCCATTCTTCCGAACGAAGGCGGTCAGATTGCTGAACGGCGTGGTGATGACGTCGTATCCCTTGATGGCAGCCGCCATGGAAGCATCGTCGAGGCGATATTCACGGATTGCATGGTCATCAATGTAGTCATCCATGATCTCGCCGTAGATGTTTTCCTCATGGGGCGTCTCGGAGAAGTCGAAGTACCTGCGGTAATGGCAGAAGCCGTAGTATTCGGCGTCGACGTTCTTCCACGCCCAATACTGGGCGGTCAGTTCGCAGTACCGGGGGTTCCTGTCCGAAATGTTGTCTCCCTGGTCGTCATGGAGCATGTCGGGGAACCGGTTGGCGGCGGTGACCGCACCGACCTGAATCGGCTGCAGTATGGCGGTATGGGGGTAATCGACATCCTTGTGCGTGGAGACGAAGATGCGGATCGAGGAGCCGTCTTGCCGTTCCTTGTCGGCCTTGGAACGGTCCAACGCCTGCAACTGGGTCTGCGCCGCACGCTGCATGTCGGAGAAACGCTGCGTCTTCTCTCCGGAAAGGTCCAACCCGTCGAGCAGTTGCCGGTACAGATCGACGTTGTCGATGGCCTGCCTCGACTGATCCGACTTGTCGAACAGGTGCTGACGGGCGCGGTAGGCATCGTCATTGATGAAACGGTACAATTCACCGGCCAGATCGATCGCACCCCACGCACGAGCGGCGATGACGAACGCGGCACGCTTGTCTGCCGGCGCGATATTGTCCTTCCACTCATTCATGGTATGGCTGACCAGCTGGGTGCGCAGCCTCCTCAACGCGGTGCGCTGCGCCGGTGAATCGCCATGCGATTCGACATAGGCTTGAACCAAAGAGAGGGCCTTCGCGTTCTGGGAACTGATATCGTCGAACACATCCAGCGTCAGGGTGTCTCCCAACGTCACGCCACGACCAAGATGATAGATGTACCACGGGGAATCCGGCAACGCCCTATATGAGAGCGCACAGGAGGCGATGGCGAAATACAGATAGGCGTCATCCGGCCTGGTGAGCCGGGCATCTTCCACGTCCGCCAGCGCGCTGCGGACCAGATTGCCCCGGTACAGCTTATGATGCACGTTCCAGTCGTACCCATCATCGGCGAACACCGTCTCCAGAATCGCGGAACCATACAGTTCACGCGGTTTCGGCGTCATGTATCCGGTCATTCCCGCAGCCGCCTCCGCCGCTAGGTCGTTGGCGGCATCGACCTGCACGCCGAAATGAAGAATATCCACGGGGTCGTGGCTCATGGACGTCAGCATGCGTTCGCAGGCGTCCGGCACCAGTTCGTCATCCTGGTCCATGAACGTGACGTATCGTCCTTGGGTATGCAGCGCACCGGTCTTTCTGGCGACCAAGGTACCCATGTTCTCAGGCTGGTCCACGAGCACGACGCGTCGGTCCTTCTGCTGGTGCTGGAGTACGACGTCCCTCGTATTGTCGGGGCTTTTGTCGTTCACGACGACGATCTCGATATCGGGGAAAGTCTGCTGCTCCAGCTTGGTGAGGCAGGCATCAAGATATTCGGCCTTGTTGTAGGCTGGAATAACAATGGACAGAGTTGGCATGGAACCTCGCTTGGTTGTCGATACTTCGTCCAGTCTAGCGTGCGCTATTACAGACACGTCTTGTCCGCGGATTATGGATACGAGGTCTGTATCATGCTGCGGAAGACGACGTTCGGAAAAGGAGGACGGATGAAAGGCATTATCCTGGCCGGAGGCTCAGGAACGAGATTGTATCCGCTGACGTCGGTGACATCGAAGCAGTTGCTTCCGGTGTATGACAAGCCCATGATCTACTACCCGCTTTCCACGCTGATGCTTGCGGGAATCCGGGACATTCTGATCATCTCCACGCCACATGATCTGCCGAATTTCGAACGTCTGCTGGGTGACGGATCGCGCTTTGGTGTCAGCCTATCGTACAAGGTGCAGCCTTCACCTGACGGCTTGGCGCAGGCGTTCCTGCTTGGCGAGGAGTTCATTGCGGGCGATTCGTGCGCGCTGGTGTTGGGAGACAACATCTTCTACGGCAACGGCTTGTCCAAGCAGCTCAAGGAGGCGGTAATGCTGGCCGAACAGGGCGGGTCGACGGTGTTCGGCTATTACGTGGACGATCCCGAACGGTTCGGTGTGATTGAGTTCGATAAGAACGGCAAGGCCGTCTCCATCGAGGAGAAGCCGTCCAAGCCCAAGTCCAACTATGCCGTGACGGGTCTGTACTTCTATGACAACAGGGTGGTCGACTACGCCAAGAGGGTGAAACCATCGGCACGAGGCGAATTGGAGATTACCGACCTCAACCGCATGTACCTCGAGGACGGCAGCTTGCACGTCCGCACGTTGGGACGCGGCTACGCTTGGCTCGACACGGGAACGATGGAGTCGCTGTACGAGGCGAGCGAGTTCGTGCGTTCGGTGGAACGTTCGCAGAGCCTGCCCATTTCCGTGCCTGAGGAAATTGCGTACGAACAGGGGTGGGTCACCAAGGACGCGCTGCGGTTGGCCGCCCACGCGTACGGCAAGTCCAATTACGGCAAGCATCTGCAGCAGGTTGTGGACGAGCGTCTGATTCGCTGACGAGGGGGTATTCCAATGGCGAATTATCGTGTTGTACGGGTCTGCAGAGGCGACGGCAAGGGGTACATCGAGGTCTTGGCCGACGGGGAGCAGTCGGAGCGCCTCTATGCGTCGGCCGCTGCCACGAATCACCGTGAGATTCCGTGCATGGTCTATGAGACGGGACGAAGGACTGCGGAAGAGCGGACTTTCGTCATCGCGGTGCCTTTGCTGGACGCCACGGAATTATCCGTTCGCTTGTTCGATGCCGTTGCTCCGTCCGCGCGACCGGTGCTGGAATACACGTTCTCCCCATTGCGCACGAAAATCAGGTCGAATCTCGGGTATCGGTTCAACCGCCAGCAGGCGGAATCGATACGCGATGTGGATCAGAGGCTGCTCTCCGGGCAACCTTACCTGTATGTGGCCGGCATGTACCCCGCCGGTGCCGATGAGGTGGTCTGTCGCTTCCATATGACCGCGCCGTACGATTCTGGCGCCCGGTATTCGATCGCCGTGTTGGATGCCGCCGCCGAACCGATCGGGCGGGATCTGCTGGTCATGGAAGATTGTGTGGTGCCCGATCAACGGGACTCCAAGAACCGCCTGCGCGAGATGACGTTCTCGGTGCGTCTGCGCGCTTCAGACACGACCGTGTGCATCACGGCGACGCGTGAGAGCGCGTCCGCCGCTTTTGATGGATGCTTCACATGCCTGTTGCCCGCGAATGTGGACGGTTTTCTCAGCGGTGCCCGCGACAAACTGAGCCATGCCTCGCAAGAGGGCGGCTACATGCAATGGCTGGAGACCCATAGGTCAACCGTCGCGGATGTATTGCGCCAGCGCGAGATCGTCAAGGAATGGACATTCCAACCGCTGATCAGCGTGGTGACGCCGGTGTATCGGACTCCGGCGCCGTTCCTTCAGGAGATGATCCAATCGGTGCTCGAGCAATCCTACGGACGCTTCGAGCTGATTCTGGTGAACGCCAGCGGCGACTGCCCGGAAGTCGATCGGGTATTGGGCGGATACGATGATCCGCGTATCCGCGTGCTGACCATCCCCAATGGGACTATCGCCTCCAACACCAACAAGGGCATCAAGGAGGCGAAGGGTGACTACATCGCCTTCGTCGACCACGATGATGTCATCGAGCCGGACGCTCTTTACCGGTACGTTTCGGCGTTGCAGGACGATCCGGAGATCGACGTCATGTACTGCGACGAGGACCATCTCAAGGACGGACGCTACGAGTGGCCGGTGTTCAAGCCCGCATTCAATCCCGATCTGCTGATGGGCTACAACTACATCACCCACATGCTGATGGTGAGCAGGCATGCCTTGGACCAAGTCGAATTGTCCGACGACGCCGTTTCGGGGGCGCAGGATTACGATCTCACACTGAAATGCGTGTCTGTCGCGAGAGTCGTGCGGAACATCCCCTACGTGCTGTACCACTGGCGTGAACACGCCAATTCGACGAGCACGGGCATGGATAAGAAGCCTTATGCGATCACCGCTGGCAAAATCGCGCTGCAACGGTATCTTGATGGGCTGGGTGTCCCCGCAAAGGTCGTCGAACGCGACGAGCCTTGCACGTACAAGGTGCTGTATGCCCCGGATATTCCGCCGAAAATCAGTATCGTGATTCCGACCAAGGACCACGTCGACCTGCTGTCGGCATGTCTGAAGTCGCTGTTGAACATCACCGAATATGATCGCGACCGTTATGAGGTCATCTGTGTGGAGAACAACAGCACTGAGCCGGGGACGTTCGCCTATTATGAGGCGATCCAATCGAAGTATGACAATGTCCGCGTCGTCACATGGCCCGGCAAGGGGTTCAACTACTCCGCCATCTGCAATTACGGAGCCGAACAGGCGACGGGCGATCTGCTGCTGTTCCTCAACAACGACACCGAGATACGCGATGCCGGCTGGTTGGCGTCAATGGCTGGTTTCTTCGCTCGGAAGGATATCGGTGTCGTCGGCGCTAAACTGCTCAACCACGATGGTCTCGTCCAGCACGGAGGCATCTGGGTCGCGCCCGGAGGATGCTTCTACATGAACCAGAATTTCACCGAACACGATGAAGGCTATATGAAGTTGCTGAGACTGCCCTCGGACGTCGCCGCGGTCACCGGAGCCTGCCAGATGATCAGCCGGCGGGTGTTCGACGAGGTCGGTGGCTTCGATGAGTCCTTGGTTGTGTCATACAGCGATGTCGATCTCTGCCTCAAAGCTGAGGAAGCGGGGTACAGGACCGTATTTGACGCCGATGCCGTACTGTACCACCGGGAAAGTAGCAGTAGGGGCCGGGACGACTTGGATGTGGTGAAACGCCGGCGACTGGAACAGGAGCAGTTCAGGTTCTACCAGAAGTGGGCTGGGTTTGAGAGAGGCCGGTACATCAACATCAATCTCAACCAGTACGACGGGTATTTCAAGATCGCTCGGTAACTGTTGAAGCGAACAGGAAGTCAAACGGAACTGCGGAATTACGAGCCGTATCCCGGTGTCGAAGGTGAAATGGACATGCCCCGATACAAAGACGTCGTCACTTTTGAGGCTTGTGCTGTTTTCGTGGGTTAGGTTGTGGGCTTTGGTAGTCGGATGTCGAGGCCGCCGCATCGGAGCATGATCAGGGCGATGAGGTTGTCCACGTGGTGGAAGCCGTAGGCCATGCGGATGGTGACCTTGATGCGGTTGTTGAACGCCTC
>NZ_JFAO01000055.1:0-21564 GCF_006408945.1 Bifidobacterium sp. UTBIF-78 | reverse complement strand
TCAAAAAGCGTCTGAGGCGGGCGTGGCCGCGACCGTGTGGCCCGGGCCCCGCCCGCCGTCATTCTTTGCTCACGTCGCTCGTCATCCACGCCGTCACTCGGTGACGGGGTTGACCTCGGCCTTGGTCAGGGCACCGGACTCGACGCCCCAGTGCTTGAGGATCTTGCCGTAGGTGCCGTCGTCCATGAGCTTCTGCATGGCCTTCTGCACGGCCTCGGTGGTGGCGGAGTCACCCTTCTTGATGGCGATGGCGTTCGGCACGGAGTCGAAGTCCTTGCCGAGCTGCTCAAGCTGGCCACCGGTCTGGGCGATCGCATAGCCCACCACCGGGGAATCGGCGAAGAACACGTCGGCCTTGCCGGTCACCACGGCGGTGGTGGCGTCGGTCTGCTGCTTGGACGACTGGATGGTGATCTCCTCCTTGCCGTCCGCCTTGCACTGCTCGGCCGTCTTGTTGATGGCCTCCTCCTCGACGGTGCCGGTCTCCACGGCCACCTTGAGGCCGCACAGGTTGTTCTCGTCCACCTTGTTCGGGTTGCCCTTGGCCACGGCGTAGGCCATGCCGGAGGTGAAGTAGGAGACGAAGTCGACCGAGTCCATGCGATCCTTGGTGATGGTGAAGGCCGCGATGCCGAGGTCGTACTTGGAGCCGACGGCCGGGATGATGGTGTCGAAGTTGGAGGAGACCACTTCGGTCTCGAGACCGAAGACGTTGCCCAGCGCGTGGGCGAGATCCATGTCGTAGCCGATCTGCGTCTTGCCGTCCGTGTCGAGGAACTCGGCCGGCGCGTAGGACGGGTTGGTGCCGATGGTCAGCTTGCCGTCCTTGGTCACGGATTCCGGCAGCAGCGCGGCGATGGCGTCGTCCTTCTTCACGGAGCTGACGTCGTAGCTGGTGATGGTCACGTCGGAATCGCCGGAACCGGAACCGGAATCACCGGCGGTGTTGGAACCGTCGGAGGTGCCGCAGGCGGCGGTGGACAGCAGCATCGCGACACTCAATGCCAGCGCGGCGGTGGCCTTCACATTCTTCAGTGACATGGAATCATCCTCTCTGTTCTCTCGGGCGCGACGGAATGAACATCAGTCACTCTGATTCCGCCGATAATTCACCCAATATACAGTGAGGGACGATATCCCCGCGATGCTACGAGCGCGTTAAGGAAACGTTTGGCCTTGACGCGGGCGCCATGTGGATCTCCGTACGACGAACCGTCTCGCGAAGACCCACATCAACGACGCAGCACCCGCGAATCACAGCGATTCACAGACCCGCACGGCCAGCGCAGGGAACCGCATGATTCTTATGATTCGTAAGATTCTTACGGCCTAAGCGCCGGCCGTTGCGCTCACTACTCGATGGCCGGGTTGATTTCGGCCTTATCGATCGCGCCCGAGGAGACGCCCCACGTATCGAGGATCTTCTGGTACGTGCCGTCGTCCATGAGCTTCTGCATGGCCTTCTGCACTGCTTCGGCGGTCTGGGTGTCGCCCTTCTTGATGGCCACGGCCTCCGGGGTCACGCCGGTGTCGTCGCCGAGCGCCTCCAGCGTGTCACCGGTCTGTTCGATGGCGTAGCCAGCCACCGGGGAGTCGGCGTAGAAGATGGACGCCTTGCCGGACGCGACGGCGGTCGTCACATCGGTCTGCAGCTTGGACGACTGAATCTCGATTTCGTCCTTGCCGTCCGCCTTGCACTGTTCGTTGGCCTTGTTGACTTCCTCCTCCTGCGTGGTGCCGGTCTGTACGGCCACCTTGACGCCGCACAGGTTGGAGGTGTCGACCTTTTCCGGGTTGCCCTTCTTGGTGACCCAGGTGGAACCGGCCTTGAAGTAGGTCACGAAGTCCACGGCGTCCATGCGCTCCTTGGTCACGGTGAAGGAGGAGATGCCCAGATCGTACTTGGAACCGACGGACGGGATGATGGAATCGAAGGTGGAGGAGACCGTCTCCTCCTTGAGCCCGAACACGGCGGCCAGCGCCTTGGAAAGATCGACATCGAAGCCGATTGGGGTCTTGCCGTCCTCGGCGAAGAACTCGGCCGGGGCGTATGAGGTATCGGTGCCGACGGTGAGCGTGCCGTCCTTGGTCACGGATTCCGGCAGCAGCGCGGCGATGGCGTCGTCCTTCTTGATACCGCTGGTGTCGAAGCCCTGCGTGCTGGATGACGTGGTGGAACCATCGCTGGACGAGCCGCTGTCGGTGGCGGTGTTGGAGCCGTCGGTGGTGCCGCATGCGGCGATGGCGATGAGCATTGCCGCGCTCAGCGTGGCGGCGGCGATGGATTGCATTCCCTTGCTTAGAGACATTGGATTTCCTCTCTCCATTTAGTGTCGATCGGGCGGGTATATTTCCCGACTAATCCGCGAGAGTAGGGTCGCAATGCTACAGGGTGGTTAATACTGCGGAATATTGCTCACGTTGTGGACAACCGCAGCAAGCGTCGCCAGAGGCACTGGCTGGAACTGCCACTAGTGCCGCATGTTGGCGTAGCGCATGGCGCGCAGGGCCTCGCGCTTGTCCTGCTCCTCACGCAGGGCCTGGCGCTTGTCGAATTCCTTCTTGCCTCGTGCCAGTGCGATCTCCGCCTTGACGCGGCCGTCCTTGAAATACAGGCTCAGCGGCACGATCGTGTATCCCTTGGCCTCGATGCCGCGCGACAGCTTGGCGATCTGCTGGCGGTGCAGCAGCAGCTTGCGCTTGCGCTTGGGGGCGTGGTTGTTCCACGTACCGTTAAGGTATTCGGGAATGTTGGCGCCCTCCAGCCACATCTCGCCGCGACGGTCGATGGACACGAACGCCTCGGCCAGCGAGGCGCGCCCCTCGCGCAGGGACTTGACCTCGGTGCCGGTCAACGCCAGTCCCGCCTCGTACTTGTCTTCGATGGCATAGTCATGACGGGCCTTCTTGTTCTGCACGATCAGCTTGGTGCCGGTCTCCTTGGCCATGGGTCTCCTCCTTCCGCGAGGTCATACAGCAGTGCGCGATATGCGCGCAATCACAGCGCAACAGAACAGAATATCACAGATACGAATTTGGCTCCCCTTCCAGCGAAAGGAGAGCCAAACTACTGAGCCATAGAGCCGTCCGTACCCATGCAACTCCCCCTCGAAAAGGAAGGAGGGAAGTCACATCAGCGAATCAATCAGTGCACGAACCAATCAGTGCACAGATCAATCAGTGCACGAACCAGTACGCGCCGGTGTTGGTGAGGACTCGGGTGTTGGTGTTGAACGGGCCGGCGAGGGCGTTCATCTCGGAGATCATGAACGTGCCGTCGCCGTAGACGGCCTCGACCACGGCCACATGGCCGTAGGTGCCGTCGGCGCCATCCTGGCCGGGCATGAAGGACAGGGCCGCGCCGACCTCGGGGTTGTGGTCCACGCGCAGGCCGTAGGAGGGGGCCGTGCGCCACCAGTCACCGCCGTTGCCCAAGTAGGACGGCGTGCTGATGCCCATCTGCTTGCGGCGATCGTATGCCCACCATGTGCACTGGCCGGCCACGTAGGCGTTGCCGTAATCACCGTTGGACGTGCCTTGGCCGCCACTGGAGCCGCCGGACGGCGACGACGGGGTCGAAGGCGCCGGCGTGGGGTTGGACGGCACGCTCGTGGAGCCCTGGATGCCCGGGTCCACCTTGTTGGCGGCGTCGGCCTGTTCCTTCTGGTACTGGCGGTTGTAGGCGTCCACCTGCGAGGCGATGAGCACGGTCTGGGCGGCCTGCTTGGCGGACTCGGAATCAAGACTTTCGACCTGCGCGGCCAGCTCGTTGCGCTTGGCCTCGCCCTCCTGACGCAACTTGTCGAGCGCGTCACGCTTGGCCTGCGCGTCCTCGGCGGCGGTCTGCGCGGAGGCGGCCTTCTCATCGGCGGCGGTCTTCAGCGCGGAAATCTGCTTCTCGATGGCGGCGAGGCGCTCGCTGCGGTTCATCGACGTGTTCAGCGTGGTGGCCGCCGACGAGGCCGCATTGGCCTCATTGCGGGACAGCGCGTCACGCGACTGCATCGAATTGACGAAATCCTGCGTGCTGGTGGCGCCTGTGACCACGCTCATCACATCGGAGGCGTCCGAACCGTGCATCTCCTGACGGGCCAGCTGCGCCACGGCGGCGTGCGCGTCGTCATAGTCCTTGCCGGTCTGCTCGATCTGCTGCTCGAGGGTGTCCTTGTCCTTCTGGGCCGCCTTGAGACGCTCGGCTGCGGCATCGGCCTCGTCCT
This sequence comes from Bifidobacterium sp. UTBIF-78, assembly GCF_006408945.1. Taxonomy (NCBI): domain Bacteria; kingdom Bacillati; phylum Actinomycetota; class Actinomycetes; order Bifidobacteriales; family Bifidobacteriaceae; genus Bifidobacterium; species Bifidobacterium sp. UTBIF-78. The sequence continues at coordinate 17,347 of NZ_JFAO01000055.1, read as the reverse complement.
GCGCGGCTGCGGCGGCTTCATTGGCCGCGGTCACCTTGGCTTGGGCGGCGACGATCTTGTTGTTGGTCAGGTCGTCCAGCTCGAGGATCTTATCGGCCAGTTCCTGATTGACGCCGGCCAGCTGCTGCTTGAGCTCGGCCTCGCGCTGGACCGATGCGGCGTGCTGGTTCTGCGCGTTGACCAGATCGGAATAGGTGTCCGCCTGGGCGGACTGGACCGGGGCGAACGCCAAACCGGTCACGCAGGCGGCGACGGCCACGAGCGTTGCCAATGCGGGCTTGATCACATGCGCCTTCGTCATGGGCAGTATGTTCCTTTCGTCGCAGTTAATCACCCACCGTAACACGTCAGTCTGGAAAAACATGCTCGCAGGGTGTGGCGCGGATGTGACGTATCTCCGATTACGCCCTGAGGTAACGCCTCAGGGAGATGGTCGAGGCGATGACCGAAAGCAGTATCGCGCCCAGAACCAGTCCGGGTGAGATCATGAGCACGGTCATCTGGTTCACATACGGAATCCATGTGACCGACTTCGCCAGCCAACCGGTGATGAATACGCGCACGATCACCGACAGCATCAGGCAGGACAGCACCGAACCGAGCAGCGAGGCAATCGCGCCTTCAAGGATGAACGGCAGACGAATCGTCCAGTTCGAGGCGCCCACATACCGCATGATCTCGGTCTCGGTGCGTCTGGACGCGGCGGACATGCGAATCGTGGTGCCGGTCAGCAGGATGGCCACCAGCACCATCACGCCGGCAAGCACGGCCGTGACCGCGGTGGCCCGGTTGAGCACGGCGAACACCGGTTCGAAGATCTGCCGCTGGTCGGTCACGTCCTCGACGCCCTCCTTGCCGGAGAGCACTTCGGCCACCACCTGGTATTTGGTGGGGTCCTTGAGCTTGAGCCACAGCGAATCCTGCATGTCATCGGCCGTCAGGGTGCGGCCTTGGAACTCGCCGTTCGGGTATTGCTTGGTGAAGGTGTTGTCGTAGAAGTCCTGCTTGCTCACGTACGTGATCTTGGAGACGGTGTCGTTGAGCTCGTCGCGGATGGTTTTCTGCAGGGCGGTGATCTCGCTGGCCGTCGGCGACTTGCCGGAGGCGCAGTTGGCCGATTGGCTGGTGCCGTCAGGGCACAGCCAGACCACCACCTCCACCTTGTCGTACCAATCGCCCTTGGCCTTGGTGATCTGTGCCTGGGTCAGCACGGAGGCGCCGATGAACAGGAAGGAGATGAAGGTGACCAGCATCAGCGACAGCAGCATGGACAGGTTGCGACGCAGGTTGGTCCAGGTTTCGGACAGAATGAATCGCGCGCGCATCACTTGGCCTCCGTATCATGCTTGGGTTCTTGCTGATCATGCCGGTCATGCCGGTCGTCCGTGGCGGTCACCGAAGCGTCGGCCCCGGCATCGAGCTTGGCATCGGCCTCGGCGGACGAGGAGCGGGATGGGGACTGGCCGCGATGTGCGTGCCGGCCGACGCGACGCTGTCCCGCTGTGGGCGGGGCCGGAGGCGCGGGCGGAGCCGGCGGGGCCAGCGGCGCGCTGTCATCGGCGTCTTTATCGGAGTCGGAGGTGCCGGAGTCCGTGCCATGCTCGTCCGTCCGGGCTGATTGGTCATCTGCCCCGGCATCACGGGACTTCGCCAGCGCGGCCGCCCAGCCACGCGCGGGGCGATCGTCGCCGGAGCCGTCCGATCGGCCGGAATCATGGCGTTCCGTCGCGGAATCATCAGCCTCATCGCTGGAGGCCACGGCGACCGGATCGAATGTCTGCGTCTCTTCGAGCGAATCGATGTCGTTCCCGGCGACGGACTGATGCGCGGAAGACGCATGATTGGCGTCATTCCCGGCAGAGGAACCGCCGCGACCGGCATGATCGGCGGAATCGACCGGTTCGTCTGTCCGGTTTCCCGATGCGGGGGCCGGCGCAGAAGCCGTCTTGCCGTCAGCCTGACCGGACGCGTGATCGTCCGACTGACCATCCGTGCGACCAGCCTGCTGATCAAGCGGCAGTCCCTTGCCCCACGTCAGCGCGTCCTCCAGCGGGGCGAAGGTCTCGCCATAGCGGCCGGTGCGACCGGAGTGCACGGAATTGGCGAGACGGGCGATGCCGGCGGACGGGCCTTCCTCCTGGGCCAGCGACTTGTCCGACTCGAACGAGGAGGGCAGGATATGGGATGCCTGTTCGGAACGGGCCTCGACCTCGGCGTCCGGGAAGTACAGGGCGGAATCATAGGAGCCGTTGGCCTCGTCGCGCACGATCTTGCCATTGTGCAGCTCGACCACGCGCTTACGCATCGAGTTGACGATCTCCTCGTTATGCGTCGCCATGACGATGGTGGTGCCGGTGCGGTTGATCGCGTCCAGCACCTCCATGATGCCCAGCGACGTGGTGGGATCGAGGTTTCCGGTGGGCTCGTCGGCCAGCAGAATCTGCGGATGGTTCACATAGGCGCGGGCGATGGCCACGCGCTGCTGCTCGCCGCCGGACAGCTCGTGCGGGTAGTTCCGCTCCTTGCCGGTGAGTCCCACCGTATCGAGCACCTTAGGCACCAGCGACTTGATGGTGGAGCGGCGTGTGCCGATCACCTCAAGGGCGAACGCCACGTTCTCCCATACGGTTTTGTTGTTGAGCAGTTTGTAGTCCTGGAACACGAAGCCCAACGTACGGCGGTAATGCGGCACCTGACGGTTCGGGATGCGGCGCAGATCGTTGCCCGCCACGCGGATCTCGCCGCTGGTGGCCTCCTCCTCGCGCAGGAGCAGGCTCAGCAACGTGGTCTTGCCTGACCCGGAGGCACCCACCAGGAACACGAAGTCACCGCGCTCGATGTCGAGGTTGATGCCGTCGAGCGCGGGACGGGTGCCCCTGGGATAGATCTTGGATACATCCTCCAGTGAGATCAGTGCCATATCCGTTTCCTTTGGTGCAGTGCTGGTGCAGTGTTGAGGTTTGTGATTGCGACCGTATGTTCGCCGTATGTTCGGGCGGCTGTCGGAATTCCCCTTCAGCCGGTCGCGCTGGGGCGGGCTTCCCTCCCCTAGTCGCTTTGGAGCTGGTCCTTATTAGTCTGTCGCAGCCGGCTCCCCTCAGTCCGCTTCGCAGACAGCTCCCCTCAGGGAGGGGAGCCTTGGAGTTGGGAGATTCGCGTTGGGCTCCCCTCAGGCCGCCGCACGGCCAGCTCCCCTCAGAGAGGGAGCCTAAAGGTTGGAGCTTGGGGACTACTCTTCTGTGGCTTCGCGGCGCTGCTCGTGACGCCAGCGGATGCCGGCCTCAATGAAGCCGTTGATGTCGCCGTCGAACACGGCCTGGGTCTGGCTGGTCTCGTAGCCGGTGCGCAGATCCTTGACCATCTGATACGGGTGGAGCACGTAGGAGCGCATCTGGTCACCCCAGCTGGCCTTGATGTCGCCGGCGAGCTCCTTCTTCTTCTTGGCCTCCTCCTCGTGGCGCAGCACGAGCAGTCGGGACTGGAGCACGGCCATGGCGGAGGCGCGGTTCTGAATCTGGGAACGCTCATCCTGCATGGTCACCACGATGCCGGTGGGCAAGTGGGTGATGCGCACGGCCGAGTACGTGGTGTTCACGCCCTGACCGCCGGGGCCGGAGGAGCAGTAGGTGTCCACGCGGATGTCGGTGTCCGGAATGTCGATGTGATCGGTGGCCTCGACCAGCGGCACCACCTCGACGGCGGCGAAGCTGGTCTGGCGGCGGCCCTGGTTGTCGAACGGGGAGATGCGCACCAGACGGTGGGTGCCGCCTTCCACCGACAGTCGACCATAGGCGTAGGGCGCGTCCACCTGGAAGGTGGCGGACTTGATGCCCGCCTCCTCGGCATAGGAGGTGTCCATGACCTTGGCCTTGAAGCCGTTGCGCTCGCAGTAGCGCAGGTACATGCGCAGCAGCATCTGCGCGAAGTCGGCCGCGTCCACGCCGCCGGCGCCGGAGCGGATGGTCACCACTGCGGAACGCTCGTCGTATTCACCGTCGAGCAGGGTCTGGATCTCCATGGATTCGAGGTCCTTCTGAATCGAGCCGATCTCGGTCTTGGCCTCTTCCAGGGATTCCTGGTCGTCCTCCTCACGGCCGAGCTCCACAAGCGTCTCCACGTCGTCGATGCGCTGGGAGGCCGATTCGAGACGCTTGAGCTGGGATTCGGCTGCGGAAAGCTTGCTCGTGACCTTCTGAGCGTTGTCCGGGTCGTCCCACAGGCCGGGGGCGGCCGCCTGGGCTTCCAGATCCTTGATTTCGGACTTGAGTCGGTCCACGTCCAACGCCTTGGCGATGGAATCGTATTTGGCGCGGGCTTCGCCGATCGCCTGGGAATAGTCGAATTCTGCCATCGTTCTTTACCTTACTGTTCGTTCTTGGAAATACCTGTGGATGCCACGTCGTTGTTGACGGCCTGCACACATTCCGTTGGCCCGCCGGGGGATTCCGCGCCTCGCTTGTTCGCCGTCCGGTTCCTTGGACCGGTACGGCCCGGGCGGATTGCCGCATCCGCCCACCGCTCCGACGCGATTGCCGGTAGCCGTCCCACGGTCTGGATGTCCGCCGATTTCGGGCCGTCACTTCCGATTGCGCCGATTGGCTGGAAACGGACGGGATTGGTCTGCGGCATCAGACGTGCTCAACCGTGGGCACGGTGTGTGCAGGCAGCGTCAAAGTCCCGCGTAGATGGCGGGAATCACCAGGGAGCCAAGCATGGCCACAGCAATGATGACGCACACCACGCGCACCACGGTGCGGCGGCGGCTCTCACGCTGCTGACGGCTGTCCTGATATTCACTCACGGGGTCAGTAGTGTAGCGTGCGGCTGAGACGGAAATCGGACGGGAAACCGCGTTATCACGCTGAGCATACAGGGCCGATTTACTCCCCTCAGGCCACTGTGCGGCCGGCTCCCTCAGAGAGGGGAGCCGGGGATGGAAAAGCAGCGTGCCTCTTGGCTCCCCTCGGAGAGGGAACCAAGAGGCGAGCACTGCGGTCAGAGTGCGAAGCCTAGTTCTTCGGCGGCCTCGGTGGGGACCGGGTCGTTGCACCAGTAGTCTTCGAGGTTTTCGGTGGTGGTGAGCGAGCGGATTTCGGCGCGGTCGATATACAGCTCGCCGCTCAGGTGGTCGGTCTCGTGCTGGAAGATGCGCGCCGGCCAGCCGTGCAGCTGCTCCTTGTGGCGCTTGCCGTCCTCGTCGTCCCATTCGGCGGTGATGTCCAGCCAGCGCTTGCGCACGGCCTGATATCCGTCGAAGCTCAGGCATCCCTCGAAGAAGCTGGCGGTTTTGTCGCTGGCCGGGGTGTAGCTGGGGTTGATGATCACATGGAACGGGAATTCGGCGATTTCACGCGGATCGTCCTCGTCGTCACGCACATGATCCTCCACGACCGCGAGCGCCAGTCCCAGACCGATCTGGGTCGCGGCGAGTCCCACGCCCGGCGCCTCGAGCATCGTGGTGTGCATGGTGTCGATGAGCTTGAGGAGCGTGTGCTTGGAGAGCTGGCCGGTATAGGCGACGGTCTGCTGACGGAGCACCGGTTCGCCGGCCTGCACGATGGGCAGGATCTTCTCCTTGCCGCCGGTCTTGATGAGCTGCTCCACGATGCGGTTGAGTTCGAGGTCTACTTTGGGGTTCTTGCCAAACATATGGTTCCTTGGGTGCCTTGAAGGTTCGGTGTCCTACGTGTCCTGCGTGTCCTGTGCGCCCGCAGCCACTACAGCGCGAGTTCCTCGGCCACGACCTTGGCGAGGCGCGTGCACACCTCGTCGGCGTAGGCCTGGGTGGCGGCCTCGACCATCACACGGACCAGCGGCTCGGTGCCGGAGGGGCGCAGCAGCACGCGGCCGGAATCGCCCAACAACTCCTCCTCGTGTGCCACGGCGGCCTGGATGCGGGCGTTGGTGTTGGCGGCCTTCTTGTCGACGTGCGGCACGTTGATCAGCGTCTGCGGCAACTGCGGGAAGTCGGCGGCGAGCTCCTTGAGGCTCTTGCCGGACTTGACCACCTCGTTGCACAGCACGAGTGCGGTCAGGGTGCCGTCGCCGGTGGTGGCGAACTCGCGGTTGATCACATGGCCGGACTGTTCGCCGCCCAGCGAATAATCGCCCTTGAGCATCTCCTCGAGCACGTAACGGTCGCCCACGGCGGTTTCCACGGTCTTGATGCCCATGTCCTTCAAGGCGAGCTTCAGGCCGAGGTTGCTCATCACGGTGACCACGAGCGTATCGTGCTTGAGCTTGCCCTCGCGCTGCTTGGCGCGGGCCAGAATGCCCATGATCTGATCGCCGTTGACCATGTTGCCGTCCTCGTCCACCGCGAGGCAGCGGTCGGCGTCGCCGTCGAACGCCACGCCCATGACCGCGTCCGTGGCCTTGACCATGGCCTGCAGCTGCTCGGGATGGGTGGAGCCGGCGTTCTTGTTGATGTTGTAGCCATCCGGCGAGGCGTTGATGACGATCACGTCGGCACCGGCGCGGCGCAGGGCTTCGGGGGCCACCACGGAGGTGGCGCCGTTGGCGCAGTCGGCCACGATCTTGAGGCCCTTGAGCGGCTTGGGCTGGGTCTGATCGTCGCCGAGCGGGGCGATGGTGGAGACCAGATGGTCGATGTACAGGTTGGTGGCGGTGTTCTGGTCGTGGCTCACGCGACCGACGCCTGCGCCGGTCGGACGCTCCCAGTCCTCGCCGAGCACCGCCTCGATCTCGTCCTCTTTCTCATCGGGCAGCTTGAAGCCGCCGCGGGCGAAGAACTTGATGCCATTGTCGGGCATGGGGTTGTGGGAGGCGGAGATCACGGCGCCCATCTCGACGTTGAGCACGCTGGTCAGGTAGGCGATGCCAGGGGTTGGAATGATACCGGCGTCAATCACGTCGAAGCCGCCGGCGGACATGCCCGCGGAAAGGGCGGAAGCGAGGAAATCGCCGGAAACACGGGTGTCACGACCGACCAGCGCGCGGCGGCGACCCTCGGGCTGGTTGTCCTTGGTGCCGGCGTCGCCGAGCACGCGCACCGCCGCATCACCCAAATCAAGTGCCAACCGGGCGGTCAAATCCTTGTTGGCCAGGCCACGCACACCATCGGTTCCAAACATCTTCGGCATAGTGAAGTCCCATTCCTTATAGCTCGCCGTACAGCTCAATTACCCGATTCATCCTAGTCGACTCCACGGGTCCTACCATGCGTGAGTTCGTGGCGCGTCCGGCTTCTCCTCAGTATCTTCTTATTATGTGGCGCGGGCATCGCCACTAGCATCGTGAACGGTCAGTCCGCGCGACCCGTGCGACGCGAACGGACTGCTGCATCGTCGCCGACATGGAAGCCGGACGGGCGATGGCGGCGTACGTACCGCCAGCGCACAATCAGCGAGCCGGCCACCAGTACGCCCGCCACGACGGCGGCGATGGTGAGGGTCATCATGCGCACGGGACTGTCGTAATCGGTGGCGTCCGGTTCGATGGGATTGGGGATGCGGTGGCCGCGCACGAGCAGGCGATGCGTGTTGACGCCGTACGGCGTGCAGGTGATCACCGTGGCGAGGTCCTCGCCGTCCTCGATGTCGAGGTTCTTGAGATTGTTCGGCAGCACCACGCTGATCTTGTCCACTTGGTAGGTGTAGGTCTCCCCCAGCACATGGAACGCGAACGTGTCGCCCTTTTCGAGGGTGTCAAGCCCGGTGAGCAGCTTGGCGCTCGGCAATCCGGTGTGACCGGAGACGGCGGCGTGCGTGGTTGCGCCGCCCACCGGCAGCGAGGAGCCCTCCAGATGACCGATGGCGATCTGCAGCACGCCCTGATCGGTGCCGTGGTAGATGGGGAACCGCGCCTTGAGCTTCGGGATGGTGACGTACCCCATGATGCCGGTGCCGGAAACGTCCAGCACCGATTCGTACCGCTTGCGCTGCTCCTCGGTGGGACGCCAGCGGTCCGTCTGCGAGGGCAACGTCGCGTTGTACGCGCGCGCCTCGGCCAGCATCCGCTCACGCTGGGCCTTGGAAAGATCCTCGGTCTCCTCGATGTACGTGGCCACCGCGCGCGACTGGTGCATGCGGTTCCACCAGTCCGCCACCGTGGGGTACGCCAGCAACGTCAGCCCCGCGACGAGCACCACCGCGAAGAACGCGGAGATGATGCGGGAGACGACGTCCGTGCGTTTGCCCGTTCGACGATGAGCGGCCATGACGGTTCCTTCCATATGGTCCATATAGATAGTTCATATAGATCGGCCCCCTCCTGACCGAGGGGGCCATCGATTCCGACCTCCCTCAGGTCGGGGCCGGTGTGGGCCGGCGGCGAAGCCGGCCGAGGGCTCGTGCACGGAGCCCCCGCGAGCCGCTACCTCGCCTTGCGCCTGCGGTGCATGAGGAGGATGAGACCCAGTCCGCCGAGCACGCCGGCGCCGATCGCGGCGACAGCCACGTTGGAGCCGGTCTCGCCGATCGGCGGGACGTTATTGTTCGGCGGGGTCGTGGGCGGGGTGGACGGCGGCGTGTGATCATCCGGAGGCGTCGTCGGCGGGGTGACCGGCGGCGTATACGTATTGGTGATGGTGATGACGTCGTTCTCACGGTCCATCAGCACGGTGTAGCCGTCCGGCACGGTCTTCTCGACCACCTGATAGTCATGCCCGGCCGGCAGATCGGTCCATTCATGGGTCCAGTTGTTGGAGGCGTTGAGCTCCACCTCGTCGATCACCGTGCCGTCTTGCAGCAGCTGCACGACGATCTTGCCCGGACGGTTCGCGGCGGAATCACCCTTCCAGACCTTGACCACCTTCTTCTTGACCGTTTCGGTGGGCGGCGTGGGAGGCGTGGTCTCGCAGTCGTTCTTCGGCTCGAGCGTGACGTCCATCGTCATGGCGTCGGCGGCATCCGCCGACTTGGACGGCAACGCGACCAGCACGTACGACGGGCCGCAGGAAATGGTGCCATCGTCGTAGGCGTCGATGAGAACCAGATAGAGGCCCTTGGTGAGGTCAGTGAATTGGGCGGCACCGTTGGCGTCGGTGGTCGCAGTCTCGGTTGCCGTCGGCTTATTCTTCTCGATGAGACCGACCAACGTGGTGGCGAACTGCTGATAGTCGCCGGAACCGCCGCTGTTCAGCAGCGACCAGTCAAGTTTGTAGTTACTGCTGTCGCTAAACGGGCTGACCGGCGTAAACGTATTCCGGTCGGAGTTTGGGGCCCAGTCGGCCACATGGTACAGACTGACCTTCGCTCCGACGATCGGCATATCGCCGTCCACGTAGTTGACGGTGATGGAGCCGTTTTCGGCGGCGATGGCGGACGCATCGTCGGCAAAGGCGGGCGCCGGCGTAAGACCCATCAGGCACATCGCGAAGGCAAGCACCAGCGAGCAGACCGCCGCAAAGATACTGCGCACCGTGCGCATGGGGCGCTCCCGCACATCGAGCACCACCGCGTCCCGGCCTTGATCTCGGCCATGAGTTGCGTGAATCATCATTGTTCCTTGCTTCAATCTCTTCGTTGACTTACCGTTCCGGCTGAAGCCACTATCGTCGCCCCGGCAGACAGCTGCATCCGCTGCAATCGTTACTGAATCTATGCGGCGGCGCCAGTGAGATCACCGTAGTATGCCGCATGGTTGCTACATGCACAGCTCTATATGCACCGAATATGAATAACATCAATTGCATACTTCAGCGTTCCTTTTCAATCAAACCAACTCTGTGATTCATTACGTGCGACTCCAGACTGCGACACAGGACTTCATTGATTATACTTTGACTCCCCTTTTCAGGGGAGCTGGCCCACGAAATGGGCCTAAGAGATAATGAATTCAGCAACGGTTTTTTACGCAGGAAATTAGCACACTGTCTTTGCATGGGTTATTTAAGCTCTATTTCCCATATATCCTTGGCTTGAGTAAACATCAACAAAGCCATAAAAGCATTGCCGATATGCTCAAACAACTCGCTGTATCCGGGAATGAGAGCAATAAGCGCTGCAATAAATATCAACAGTGGATAAAAGAGATTCTTACGAAAACTCTTCTCAATACCCTTGCGCAATACCAACTTCACTTTAATTGACAGCACCACAAAGAGCACACCTTGCAACGCAAGGAATAATCCCAATCCTTCCGAACTAGCATCTCCTACAGCTATTCCATAAGTCCAATACACGCCTCCAACAGCGAGAAATAGAATAGCGCAGACAGTAAAGACCCATAGATTAAACTTCTCTGGCGCCTTACTCCAATATATCAGCGATACACCGGCGACAAGAAGCAACAAGCCGAGAAATTGCGATGCAATCACCAACCAATTCGGTATATCAATACCCCATGAATGAAGAAGGAAAGGCAGAGTCACTAGAACACCGATACCAGCAAGTATTGCGCCTAGTTTCCCTACACAAGAAACGCCAATTGAGTTACATTGTTGAATATCAGAAGACTTATTCATAGACATATCTGTCCTTCTCAAAACCGGAGTATTGTCCAATACAGGGAAAATACCAAAAGAAAAGCGCTGCCCAGCCTCTCAATAGAAACGAAGCAGCGCTATCTCGTCAATTGCAATCAGCGGGTCGAGTTGCGACGACGCAGGCCAAACCACACGCCGGCAGCGATCACGCACACGGCGCCGGCCACGTACAGGATCGTGGTACCGATGCCACCGGTCTCCGGAAGGTTGGAGCCCTTCTTGTTGACGACGGTGATGATGGCGTCCTTGTTCGTATCGACGGTGAAGTCGTTGATCTCCTTGCCGTTCAGGTCGGTGAACTTCAGCGTCTTCAGCTCCAGGTCGTCCGCGGTGGCGTCATGCTCGGCGACGATTTTGAACTCGAGGCCCTCCCAGGTGTTGTAGCCGGCCGGGGTGGTGGTCTCCTCGAGCTTGTACTGGCCCGCGTCCAGACCAGAGAAGGTGAACTGGGTCATGGTGTCGCCCTTGATCTCGTCGCCGACGGCCTCGTACTTGTTCTCGTTCTTGTTGTATTTGTACAGGGTGAAGCCGGCGCCTTCGAGGGCCTGGTTGTTCTCATCGACCTTGTTGGCGACGATCTTGAACGTGAACACGGTGACGACATCCTCCGGGGTCTTGCCCGTGCCCTCGCCGTTCGGATTGTTGGAGAAGGTCAGGTCCACCTTGTTCGGGTTGCCGGCGGAGCCGATGACCGCGTCCGCGTTCAGCGTGGCGCTGTACTCGACCACGATCTTGGTGTCCTTGTCGATAGTCAGGGTCTCACCGTCGGTCGCGGCAGCAGCCTGCTTGAGATCAGCGAAGTTTATGGTCAGCACGTTGCCGCCCTTATACTTATCCGTGTCCGGAGTGGCGTCATTGCCATATGAAGCGGTGGCGACCGTGTAGCCATCATTGCCGGTCGCACCATCAGCGAGCTTCTTGATCTCGGTCTTGGTCTGCTGGTCGCCAGTGCCCTTCACCGCATACACCTTGATGCTGTTCCGATCCAGCGTCAGGCCCTTGGACAGGGTATCGGTGAACTTGTAGGCGTAGGTGGTGTAGGCGTCGTAGTTGCTCGGCAGGGAGCCGGTCAGCTGGAAGTTGACGGTGTCGTTGATGTCGTGGTCGGCGGAGTCGGACCACTTGTCGTCGTTCGCGTCATTGGCGTCGGTGGCGGAATTGTTGGTGTCCCAGACCTTCTTCTCGACAGTCGGCACGTCGGCCTTCGGCTCGACGGTCACGCTCTTGACCACTCGGAGGATGAACTCGGTGTACGCCTCGGTCTTGTCTCCAAGGGAGTTGTCCTGATCCTTGACCAAGTAGTAACCGGCAGCCAGACCGGAAATCGTGTAAGTCTGCGCAGTCGCGTCATAGTTGCCCGTTCCCGAGGTCATCGTGGTCAAGTGGGCAGCGGCGATCTTGGCAAACGCAGCGGCGTTGTCCGCGGTCAAAGCAGCAGCGACGTCGGCAGCACTTGATGCATTTACAAGTGAGTCTTTAAAGGTGTTGTCGGTCTTCAGCGCTTTGAGCAACTCGTCACCGTCAACGCCAGAGCCCCAGCTGATGTTGGACAACGTAACGTTGTTGTCCTTCTCGGACAGGTCACCGGCGAACACCTGATACGCCTCGAACGTGTGGCCCGAGGTTACCGGCTTGGCCTGCGTGCCGATGGTAATCGAGTAGTTTCCGACAGCCACGGCCGAGGAGGGCAGGGCCAGGCCGGTGAATAGCATCGCCACGGCGGCGATGAGGCCGAGGAAGGCCTTTGCTAACTTCTTCATCATTGAATTCCTTTCAGAGTTCTTTCTACAGATTGGGTTGTGCTGGTTGGATTACATGTTCAGTTGGGTTGGCCGCAGTCGGCCTGACTCGGGTTGTTGCGCTAGGGGTCCCCTCCCCTCGGTTGGGGAATGCTCATGGGCGACGCCTCCTTACTCGTGCGAGTCCGATTGCGGCGATGATCACCAACGTGGTGCCGCCGATCACAAACACAGTTGAGCCGATGCCGCCGGTGTCCGGCAGCTCCACACCGGGCTTGTTGGGAATCCGGTTGTCGGGAACCAGCTCAGCACCCTGCGCGACCGACATCATGGTTGAGGCATGCCGATCGAACTGAATCTGGGCCGTATTCCCGACCGAGTTCTGACTGATGACGAACATGTAAGTCGTCTTCGACAGGTCGTAGCCATCCGGCGCAACGGTCTCGACCAACTCGTACACGCCGAACTTCAGCCCGGTCAGCTTGATGATGCCGTCGGCTTCGTTCTGTACTGCGCCGGATTGATCGGTATTGCTCACGTCGGTCAACTTCTCACCCGCACACGTTGCCGAATTGTCGGCGCCGACCTTAATCTCGCCGTTGCCATCCACCACGCAATACACGGTTTCAGCAGTTGTATCGGAAGCTTTCAATGTCAGCTTCCACTGCGCGCCCTTGAGGTATGTTGACGGGCTCGGAGTCTTATCATCCGAACTCACCTTGTACCAAGTGATTTCGGTCGGCGTATCGACAATCACCCCTGCGGAACCGTTCGTGAACGACTTCAGCTTGGCATCGTCACCCACATCGTCAGACGACTCCCAGTATCCGTTCCACGTCACCTTGCCATCCGCAATGGTGATCTTGTACACGTTCTTGTTCACCGTGTACCCATCGGGCGCTTTCTGCTCGGTCAGCCAGTAGATGCCGTCATCCAAATCGATGACCTTGAACTCGCCGGCGTCGGAATCGACGTCATCCAGCGCACGCGTATCAGTCGCCGTTGGGGAGGCCCCGATTCCCGCAGCCGCGCCATCGTCCTGTCCATCACTATCGACATCAGAAGTGCCATCGTTCGCAATATGAGAATCGCTGTCATTAAAGCCTTCTACATCGTTAGTCAGCACAGTAATGCCATCGTTCGCATATATTGGACGAAGAACTCGCGCTGCAGAAGCGGCGTTGTCCTCCAGCGTGGTCGGCTTGACCGCCGAGCACGACGAGTTGGCCGGATATCCAGCCGTCATTGCACCACTGGATACCGTCACGGCTTCGGCGTTCGCCGGGAACGTGAAGTTGCCGCCACCGAACTTGCCATACCATGCCTTCGCATCACCTCTGCGCTGGAAACCGAACTGCACGTTGTTTGCGGTCACGCGCGGAATGGCGACCACACGCCAATTTCCATCGCAAGACGCGACCGTCAAATGTCCAGAATCCTGCCAACTGCTGCCAGTACCGTAGTGAACCCACACGGTGTCGAAGCCCCACGCGCCTTCGCCGCTCGCCGGGAAGTATACGTACGTGTACTGCACCGGATCGGCGGATGAGACCTTCACTGCGAACACGCGCGTCTGATTACCGGCCGTGACCACGATGGTGGCTTCACCGTCCGCAACGGCCGTGATCAGACCCGTCTCACTCACCGTGGCGACATTGGTGGCATAGGACTCATACGTCGGCGTAACGTCATTGCCGTCCGTATCCTTGGCGATGACGTTCAACTGAATATTCCCCTTCGGCTTCATCGTCAGCACACTGCTGTTGGTGATGGATGAACCGTTAGCTTTCACATCAAACACATCTACAACGTTCGCGGTCACGGTGACGTTGAGCGTCGCACACGTCTGGCGCACGTCGTTGCCGTTGCCGTTCGCCTCGGACACCGTGCATGCCTTCGCCACGACTGTGCCGACGCCGACCGCGTATGCGGTGGACGTACCGTCACTGTTTGGCTGGATACGCAGGATGTTCTGGTAGTCCGCCGTCTGACTGCTCCACACGACTTTCTGGAGCGCACCGGTTGGCGTGACCTTGGTGGTCAGCTGCACGGTTTCGTTCATGTTCATCGTGAGCTTGGAGAGCGGTTTGGCCGTGTCCGATTTGCGGTAGATGTTCACGGCGTTGGCGGCGACAGTATTGTCGGTGACCGTCCATGACTGGTCCTGCGCGCCGGTGTCCGCCTCGGCTTTCTTAGTCAGCTTCCACGACGTACCGGCGAGCGCCGTCTTGCCGTCCTCCTTGGTCTTCTTCCATGTAAGGGAGGTGCCGCGTTTCTCGTTGGGGATTTTGCCGTCCGTGACGTCGTTACCGTTGACATCCTTGCTGATGGTGACCGTGGTACCCTGATCGCCTGACATGACCTTGTATATCACGTCGCTTGGCGCATAGTCCTGTGGGGCGCCGATCTCCTTGACGTAGTACGTGGCGTTGGTATTGAGGCCACCGACCTTGATGATGCCGGCCGTGCCGTTGAGGTCCACGGCGGGCTCGTTGTCGGTGACGAGCTTGAGCGGGTTAGTGCCGTTTTCCGCGTCGGTTTGGTTGGCGTAGATGGCCCAGCTGGAGCCGGCGAGTAGCTTGGTGCCGTCGGCGGCATCGACCTTGCTCCATTCCAGCGATGCGCACTGGGACGTGTAGTTGCCGGACCACGGGAGGTTGTGGCGTTCCTGGTCCATGTCGATGACGGATGCGGAGTGCTGACCAGCATTGTTGACGAACTTGTTGCTGGCGTTGCCGTTCTCATACGCGGCGGTGGGGTTATACATGGAGAAGTCTCCACCGACCCACACGCGACCGTTGGTGCTCACATGGGACTCAAAGTTTCCGTTGGGGACGAGGATGGAGCCCATCATCGCGGCGGCGGGGTCGTCGTCAGTGGAGAGGTTACCGTACTGCCACTTACCAGTTCCGCTCACGTTCTGCGAGGCCATCGTGCCGGACGCCTGACCGCCGAAGATGGTGACGTTCGTGGCGTCGGCGAAGTTCCACAGAATCTTGGAGGCGCGTTCGGCGTACGTCTCATACGCTTTCTTCTGGGCCTTGGTGCCGTTGGCACCGGGGTTCCAGTAGCCGTTGGAGAGGTCCGTGGCGGTCGTCTCGCCGGGTGCCTGCCATAGGAAACGCCAGCCGTTGTGGAATTCGACGTTCCCGCCGGTTACGTTGATGACGATGGACGTATTCTCGGGGATGTTCTCGAATTTGTAGCTGATGCCGGTCTGGCCATTGTCGGTCTTGAGATCGTCGGCGTTGATGGTGAACACCTGCAGCGCGGACTTGCCGTCACCATGGAAGGTGATGAGCTTCTCGTTGAGCGTGTTGTCGAATTCGAACTTGTAGGAGGCTTCCCTTTTGGTGTTGTTCCAGTTGTACTTGTAGCGGGTGTAGACGGTGGCGTCGCCGTTCGGGTCGGTGTTGCCGAGCTTGCCAGTGGTGTTCACCGTCATCTCATCAGTGCCTTTGTAGGCCTTCATCTGTGCGGACAAATCCTGAAGATACGTGCCGTACTGGGTGAAATCGGTTTTGCCTGTGCCGGTTTCGTCGGCGCCGTTGTCAAGACCTTTGATGTTGCTTAGCGGATTGGCGACGTTCCAGTTCACGCGGCCCTTCGTGCCGGAGTATGCGACGACCGATGAATAGTTGTCTTCATTGCCCTTGCCGTACAGGTTGTATTTGCCGCCCGCGATAGACGCGGTGTACTCGGTGGTCTCAGTTCCGCTAGCTTGCAGTTTGTTGTTGTCGGAGACACCCACGACGGAACGGCTCATGCTTGACAGCGCCGGAGCCTCGGGGTCCTTCCATGCGAACGCGTGGCTGCCGTTCGTCGGCTTGGCCGTGGTGGCGGTGTTGCCGCCGACGGTCAGCACCTGGGTTCCCTGACCCGGCACGAACTGGGAGCCGAACGCCACTACACCGGCGGTGAAGAAGCCCTTCTTGAGCTTGGTGTACAGGTCGCCGTTCACCACGGTGGCGCCTTCGATCTCGGCAGCGTAGGAGCCGAGTGGGCCGCCGCCGGACTCGCCGTTGTTGCTGCGCATGGCGTTGTCATCGGACCGTTTGCCGACGAACATGTCGCCGCCGACGTATGTGGCGACGCCGGTATCAGTGGCGTTGATGTCTCCGCTTGAATCGCCCATGGTTCCGGTGGTGGGCGTGCAAAGCCCAGCGCCCCCATCCGTGTTGTTTTGCGCAGACAACTCTTCGGCGTAGGCGTTGCGGGATACGGCAGGCAGACCCACCGCTGCGGCGACCATCGCTCCGGCAAGGGCAACCGCGGCTACGGTCTTGGCAACGGACATCCCCTCCCGTTGCCGATGTTCAATCGCACGCTCATCATCTCTCCCTCGGGGATGGACTTGTGGGCGGCCATCCTTGGCTGTGGTTCTACGTCGTCTTCGACGGCTTGGGCACGCGACGGAGCGCGCACAATCCGCATCGCGAGATACCAGCAAGCGGACACGGAAAGCATACGTTGTCAGCATACGTTAGCAGAATACGTTTGCATAAACCACAGCAAATAATGTCCGCTAAAACTGTTGAAAATACGTTGACCAGCTTCCTTACTGTTTACTTCCATCTCTCGATACCGCCGATTGTACACCATTTATTGCAAGCGTTGTCATCCGAGGTATAGGCGTGTCGCAATGTGGACGGTCGACGCTGCGGAGCACCGCAGCACCGCAGACACCCGCCCCTCGTAACGCAGATAATCGCCCTAACTGGCAGGAAACGGGGGATATCCGCGTTGCGAGGGGTTGCCGTGAAGCTGACCGGAGCAGAAGCCGAATCCTCAATTATCGAGGAGATGGATTACCAGCTTGCGGTGGGACGCGACATGGTCCGCGTCCCGCATATTCAACGAGTCTGGCCTCCTGCCAACTCGCCGTGATTTGACGGATAGAAGCTGCAGGGTGGCTGTGCCGAATGCATTCGTCGGCGATGGTGATTCGTCCAGGACGCGACGCACCGGTGATTTGCCAATATCTAAAGAGACGAGCGGGACGCAAATGCATTTTGGCCGTTTTTGCGTTTGTGTCCCTTTCTCATTCCACTTGCCTATTTGAGGATTATTGAAGAATGGCGAAATTCCAAGGATTCGGCGACCTCGTCAGTGGGACGGAAACGCAATTTCGCCGGCATTGCACTTACGTCCCGAATGGGGG
>NZ_JFAO01000054.1:0-21948 GCF_006408945.1 Bifidobacterium sp. UTBIF-78 | reverse complement strand
GTATCAAAACGGGACGAAACATAACACGGTATCGTAAGAAACTTATGTTTCGTCCCGTTTTGTTCGTTGAACGACGATGAGCCGCTCTCGGCTACCGCATTGCCGGCGGCTTGTACTGGTCGTCGGCGGTGAAGCAGGTGCGGTAGACCATCGCCATGATGAGACTGTCCGCCACCAACGTCAGCGCCGCGATGGCGGCGAACACGACGAACTGGTATTTGGCGGCCTCGAGCGGGTCGCCGCCGGCAATCACCTGACCGGCCATCATGCCCGGGATGATCACAATGCCGCAGGAGGCGAGCGTGGCCGTGGTGGGCAGGAGCCCCAGCCGAATCGAGGAGACGATGGACGGCCGCGCCGCCTCCCAGGCGGTGGCGCCCAGTGCGAGCATCGTATCGATCTCGTCGCGCCGCTCGCCCATACTCTCGTAGAACCGGCTCAGCCCGACCGCCAGCGCGGAGACCGTGTTGCCCAGCAGCATGCCGGTCAGCGGCACGACGAGCTGCGGCGTGTACCATGGGTGTGGCCGCACCACAAGCTCAGTCACCAGCGAGATCATGAGCAGCATCGTGATGGTCAGGCTCAGCAGCACCGGGCCGGCCAGTCCCTTCGGCACGCCTTTGGCGCGTGACAGCGTGATCTGCACGGCAGCTACCAGCATCACGGCGATCACCGCGAACACCAACCACACGTTGTTCGTGCGAATCACATAGCCGACCACGAATCCCATCGCGCACAGCTGCAGCAACGCACGGCAGGCGGACCATAGCAGCGTCTTGCCGATGTTGATGCGCATGAGCTCGCTGATACCCGCCGTGACGGTCACCATCGCCAGCGCTACGAGGAGGCCCCAGATATCGATGTCATAGGCGTTGCCGCTCATGCCCGTACCCTCCCTGCCGTCGTGCTCAGGTTCGTATCCGATGGCATTCCAGTCACCGTGCTCGCCGTCCTGCTCGCCGCCGTGGGTGCCGCGCCCGCGTTGGACGGCCCCAAGAGGGATTCAGCCAGCTGTCGGTCTCGACTTGCTGAGCTCGCGGATGCGGTCGATGAAGGCCGTGACGGCGGGGGAGGGGTCCCGTGGGTAGAGCAGGCCGTAGTCGAGGCCGATGGGTTCGGGCCATTCGACCGGCACGTTGACCAGCTGCGGATGGACGTCGTCCCACATCGGCTTCGAGATGAGCAGATCACCGGACTGGGCGCATTCGTTGAACGTATCGAGGTCATAGTGGTCGATGTCCACGAGTTCGATGGCGGGATGCCGTTCCAGTAGATCCCGCGCCCGGTCGTTGCCGCCGTGATGCCGACTGAGCAGGTGAAGGCGGGTGCCTTCAAGGTCCGGCAACGATACGAATGGCCTGCGGGCAAGTGCGTGGTCTCGCGGCACCGCCACGCATAATGGCTCCCGATCGAGTGTGAGCGTGCCACAGACATCGCCCCAATAGGCGGCGTCGAAGGCGGTGGCGATCATGTCTACGGATTCGCCGAGATGGGTGATGAGACTGTCGATGGTTTCGGTATCATCCGGCATCGAAACCAGTTCCAGGCGAATTTGCGGGTGACGGCCGGCATCCCGTTGCCACAGGTCGAGGATGCGCCGGCCGGATCGCAGTATGGAGACGCCCAGACGGACGGGCGCGGCCTCCGAGACCGCGTGGCGTTGCGCTTTGCGCAGCATCTCCCGGCACTGGCGCCGGATTATGATGGCGTCTTCGATGAAATCCGCCCCGGTTTCGGTCGGCGTTACGCCGCTGCGTGAACGGGCGAACAACGTGAGACCGTATTCCCGCTCGAACGTGTTGATCTGTTTGGCCAGCGCAGGGGTGGAAATGTTCAACCGTCGTGCCGCCTGCGCGAAACTGCCGGCTTCCGCCGCCGCGATGACGGCGTCCAGTCGTTTGTCGTACATTGCCGATGACCTGACCTATGCCTTGGTGTTTCTGGTATTCCCGGTATTTCGGTCCACTTGCCGTTGCCGAGCCATCTTCGCGTGGCATTCCGGTGGTATCCCATCGGCATCCCAGCGTACGCGTGCGTCGTGCGGCAACTGCTTGCGGTAGTTGCTTGTGTATAAACCTATAGTTCATACATCATAAACCACAATCATCAATACAGCATGATATCGCAAGCTTCATCCATCGTATACTGTCGCAGGCAATAACTCATGGTATATGAATGGATGGGGTAACAAGTGCAGTCGTCTACGCGGTATTCGTCCGTCCTGACCACGGCCGCCGCGGCCATCGCCTCGTTTCTGGTCGGTATGGACGTGCTCATCGTCAACGTGGCGTTGCCGACCATCACGGTCGAACTGGGCGGTGACATGGCCACCCAGCAATGGGTGGTCGATGGATACAGCCTGCTGTTCGCCGCGCTGCTGCTGTTCGCGGGCAACCTCGCCGACCGCTGGGGCGCCAAGCGTGTGTTCGTCGCCGGGGCTGTGCTGTTCGCTGCGGCCTCGCTGTTCAGCGCGTTCGCATGGTCGATGATGGCGTTGGTGGTCGGCCGCTGCCTGCTCGGCGTGGCGTCGGCGTTGATTCTGCCCGCTTCGATGTCCCTGATCAACGAGGCCAATCCGGACCCGAGAAGACGCGCGTGGGCGCTGTCGCTGTGGGGTGCGGGCGGAGCGTCCGCATCGGCGGTGGGTCCGTTGCTCGGCGGTTTGCTGACGCCGATTCACTGGAGTCTGGTGTTTGCGATCAACGTGCCGTTCTGTCTGCTGGTGTTGGCGCTCACACTGCGCATCGCCCCGTCGCCGAAACGCATCACGCGGTTTGACTGGGTGGGTCAGACGCTCGCGTTGGTGGGGCTGGCGGTGCTCATCGCCGGCATCATCGAGGTGGGGGCGCTGGGTGTCGCCTCACCCGTCGCGCTCGGTCTGCTGGTCGCCGGCGTGGCTGGGCTGGTGCTGTTCGTGTTCTCGCAGTCGAAGGTCGCCGTGCCGATGATGCCGCTCGGACTGTTCCGGGTGCGCGGCATGCAGGTCGCGCTCATGATCGGTTTCGTCATGATCTTCAACTGGTACGGGATGGTGTTCATCTGCACGATGTTCCTGCAGAACGAGCGGCACATGGGCGCGTTCGCGGCCGGACTGGTGTTCGTGCCGTCCGCGTTCGTGACGATACTCGGCAATCTCATCGGCGGGCAGATCATCAATGCGCGGGGTTCGAAGTTCTCGATCACATTGGGCTTGGGAATCATGATAGTCGGCTTCCTCATCGAATTCGTGACCCCGGCGCCGATTCCGGTGTGGCTGATTGCGACCGGGCTGAGCGTCGTCGGATTCGGTGCGGCCATCACCACCCCGGCCGCCGCAGGCGTGGTGCTGAAAAGCGTGGATTCGGCGCAGGCGGGCATCGCGTCCGCCATGTTCAACACGTTCCGTCAGGTCGGCGGCGCATGCGGCGTGGCCGTGTTCGGCGTCGTGGCTACGTTCCTGCCCTCGCTCACGTTCGCGCTGAGGTCGGTGTTCCTCGTTTCCGCCGTACTGCTTATGGTCGTCCTGCTCTATGAGCTGTTGCGCTGGAATGATGAGCGGATGATTGTCGCATAGCGCCGAGTGGGGTGGAATCCATGTCATATGCAATTCTCTTACCGTTGTCAGCGATCGTCGGATTCGTCATTGGCCGTGAAAGATTGCACGATATGACTTGGACTGACGCAGTATTCCGGGAAATGCTCGATCAGCTCGGCATCGGATGTAATGACGCAGTCCGCATCGGACTGCCGTGCGGCCGCGATGATGAGATCGTCCTCGAAATCGTCATGTCTGGGACGCAAGACAAGGGCGTCGTCGCAGGTCTGCTGGTCGATTGACGCGATGTCGCATAATGCTCGTGCCTGCTCCACGCAACGCCACGGTACATGACGTACCAGCATGTGCAGGGTCTCGTTTTCCAGAGCCGATTCTCCCTGCTTGAATTGTCTGCGAACCATCGCCTCGGCTATGTAGGCGATGTCTTTCAGCGATGTCGAGGCGCACAGCAATGCCACGTCATGGTTCGCGCATGCCTCCAGGGCTCGTCTTGCCTGCTGCGCGTGCCCGTCGCGTTGCAGCAGATGATCCAGCAGCACGTTCGTATCCAGAAGGACACGCTGGGGATTCGGGCGCTTCATCAGACGCTCCTTGCCATGTTCAGATAGTCATCGAGCTTCTGGTCGTATACATCCGCGCGAATGTCTTGCCGGGTCTGCCCGGCCAGAAGATTTGTGTCTTCGTCGATGACTCCTGCGCGCAGGAGTTCCTCTTGTATGAGTCCTGAAGAGGCGTCGATCATCGTGAGCCTGCGCATCCGGCGCTGCTTGCGGGCCTGTTCCTCCGTCGTCGTTTCCAGACGCGGCACCTGTCTTCTGTCGGCGATATAGCGCCATAGCGAACGTATCACGTCGCTGGGGGAGACGCCCTGTTCGCGCAGCACCGTATCGACGTCATCCTTGAGCTTGTCGTCGATGCGCACGTTCATCTGTGTCATTGTCATATCGGGCTCCTTCTCAAGCCGTCTGTTGCTATACAGTATAGCAACAGACGTTATTCAGGGGCTCGTGGATTCGATTGAGGTCGGTCATTGCGACTCATGCAGGGGATTTGCTGCCCGGCGAGGCGAGCAGTCTGCAAGTGTCCGGCATGTGAACGGGATTATGGGACATTCGTGGTCTCCGATTAGCGTCGGACGCATGGTCACATGGGATTCGGAACAGTATCTGCGGTTCAATCGTGAGCGCACGCAGCCGTCGCGTGATCTGGCGATGCAGCTGCCGCCCGACGACGGGTCGGTCCGGCGCGTGCTCGACATCGGCTGCGGGCCGGGCAACAGCACGGCTGTGTTGCGCGAGCGCTATCCTCACGCCGAGATCCTCGGCGTGGACAGTTCGCCGGAGATGATCGAGGCCGCGCGCAAGGCGCATCCCGATATCGATTTCGCGCTGTGCGACGTGTCCGTGGAGTCTGCGGAGACCGGGGCCATCCTTGGCCTTGCCGATCTGCCGGGAGACTTCGACGTAGTGTTCTCCAATGCCTGCATCCAATGGGTGCCGAATCATCGCCGCTTGATTCCACGGCTGCTGGGACGCTTGCATAAGGGCGGCGTCCTGGCCGTGCAGACGCCGATGAACTACGAGGAGCCGATTCATCGCATCATCGGCGAAGTGGTCCATTCGCCGGCCTATGCGGACCGGTTGCCGCAACAGCGTGAGTTCTACAACCTCACGCCACCGGAATACTGGGAACTGCTGCATACGTACGCCGCAACGTTCCGCATGTGGAAGACCACGTACATGCACACGCTTCCCTCGCATGAGGCCATCATGGACTGGTATCGCGGCACCGGTCTGCGCCCGTACCTGCAGGCGCTGGCGACCGATGAGGAACGCCGCGCTTTCGAGTCGGAGGTGTTCGCCCGCGTGCGGGAGGAATATCCGACCCAGTCCGACGGCAGCATCATCTTCCCCTTCCCGCGCTTCTTCTTCACTGCGGTACGGTAGTACGGCTTTGGGTGGGCGCTCCGACCTGCCCGATGACGTGCGCGGGATTGCCGACCACGATCGCCCCTGCCGGCACGTCATTCGTGACGACCGCTGCCGCGCCGATGATCGCACCGTCGCCGACCTCGACGCCTTGCAGCACGGTCGCGCCCGCGCCTATCCACACGCGTTGGCCGATGACGATCGGCCGGCATACCGTGGTGGTGCGACGGTGGGGATCCTTGAGATGGTTGATGGTGATGAGCTGCACGTTCGGGCCTAGGAGCGAATCATCGCCGATGGTGATGCCCCCGCGGTCCATCAACGTGCAGTTCCAGTTGATGAACACGTTGCGGCCGATGGTGATGTTATGGCCGAAATCCGTATAGAACGGCGGGTTGAAGCGGAACGACGGGTCCACCGGATGTCCGACGATGCGTTCGAATAGCTCGTGTGCCTCCTCCGGCTCGTGCCAGCCGGTATTGAGCTCGGCGCACAGCCGTTTCGTCGTACCGATGATGGACGCGATCGCCTCGTATTCCGGTTCGTCCGGCGAGACCGGCTCGCCGCCGCGGTCACGGACGAGGATATTCAGGGCATGCGGGATGCCATGATGGTCCGGGGCCTGTTGAAGGTCTGAGGTGTGCTGATGGTTCGGGATGTTCCGGTGGTCTGGGGTGTTCCGGTGGTCTGAGGTGTTCGGCAGTGCGGTATCCGGATGATTCACGTTTGGGCGGGCTGCGGCTGGATGGGTTGCGGGTGCGGGGAAGTCTTGGAGTGTCCCAGTCATATACGGTTCCTTATATTCACATGAAGTGCGGTGCTTGCCTCCCATTGAATCGATATGCGGGTCATGCGTCCAATAGTGTCATGTGTAGCCATGCTATGCCCTGTGGCTATGGCTGGAAAACGGGACGAAACATAAGTCAGCGACGAGGCCGACTTGCGTTTCGCCCCGTTTGGGGGCGGCAAAGTGGGACGAAACGCAAGTCGATGTCGTGCGAAACTTATGTTTCGTCCCGTTCGGGCATGCATCCGGTGCTGAATTCGGCGGCGGTCTCGACGCCGCGATGCATGAGCGCGGTCATGATGTCCGCCAATTCGTCGTCTGGAGCGTCCATATCGCCGCGCACCCACTGCTCGAGTACGGTGCAGATCGCGCCGGCCCAGAATCGGCTGGCATTGCGTGGGGCCGATTTCGCGGACCAGAGGACTGCGGTTCATGTTCTGCTGGATTGCGTCGATGATGCGGCCGCCGTATCCGGCCTCAAGCAGCAGCCGGTATTGCGGCACGATGCGGCGGACCTCGCCGAGCAGCGCATCTGTGACTATTGCGCTCGGATCTGCGAGCCGTATCTCAATCAGGCGGACAGCGCTTCCTGATAGGCCTTGGTGGCTGCGGACAGCGCCTCATCGGTGATGCCGAAGGCGCCGAACGTCACGAACGGCTTGATCCAGGTGGCGCTCACGTAGTTGGCCGTGCCCTGGAAGGGGGTGAGCACCTGGTCGATGACGAACTTGTTGGAGCCGTCCGGCTGGTAGGCGGTCTCCGGAGAGCCGGTGGAGACGGCCACGCCGAATTCCTTGCCCTCGAAGGCGTGGCCTTCGGAACCGTATGCCCAGCCGTGCTGCAGCACCTCGTCCTCCCAGCTCTTGAGCAGCGCCGGGGAGGAGAACCAGTACAGCGGGAACTGGAAGACCACACGGTCGGCCTCTTCGACGGCCTTCTGCTCGGCGGCCACGTCGATCTTGCCGTCCGGGTACAGCGCGTACTCGTCGCGAACGGTCACGTTGTCCAGTTCGGCGGCGGCCTCGGCCAGCGCCTTGTTGACGTGCGACTGGCCCTTGAGGTCAGGGTGGAACACCAGCACCAGAGTCTTCATGGTTACTCCTTTTTCTCGATGGTGATAATCGGGCGACGGCCTTTCGCATATTCGCGTATACGAAAGCGCCGATTCAGTTATCAGTGTCGCAAACGACGTGCACGACGCGCCCATCGACACCCTGCTCTACGTTATAGGCGAACGCGGATGCTCTCGCGGCTCATTGGTGGGGCTTGTCGGCGAGGGACGTTATGGTCAGCCTCATGTGTTTCTTCTGCTTCATGACGACGAACGCGCCGGTCGCGTTCAAGCCGGCGATCTAGTGCCGGCGCGGCGAGCCCGATAGGGGCTCCGGCATGTCGCATCCGCATGTCCCCCGCGCGCCAATGCGTCGCAAGGGTCGATATCCGGTCGTATGTCGAAAGCCGTTATCCAATGCAATCGAACGCAATCACAGAAACGTACATCACGCAATCGAATGCATGCACATTCATAAGCAGGGTGGGGAAGCCCTTTTGCGTTGTACGCGCAGGAAGTGAACAACAACACACATGTCTCAATCGTCTCAATTTTCGGACCCTGACGTCCAGAACATGAATAGGGCCGGTTCTGCCTCCGTCTCTGCCGTACCGCCCGACCCGCCCGACCCGCACGAGGATGGCTGGCTTCGTCGCGTCGCGTTGCTGTTTACGGGTCAGGCCTTCTCGCTACTGGGCTCCAGCATCGTGCAGTACTCCATCTGGTGGTGGATCGTCATGCAGACCCGCACCGGCTCGGCCATGCTGCTCGCCACGCTGTTCGGCGTGGTGCCGCAGGCCATCGTCTCCATGTTCGGCGGATCGATGGCCGATCGGTACAACCGCAAGATGCTCATTATGCTGCCCGACCTCATCATCGCGGGCGTCACGGTGATGCTATCGGTGAGTTTCGCGCTCGGCTGGGCGAATCTGTCGGTGATTTTCGTAGTGCTGTTCATCCGCGCGGTGGGAGGCGGCATTCAGATGCCCGCCGTGCAATCGTTCATTCCCGATGTGACGCCTACGTGCAAGTTGCTGCGCGTCAATTCGGTGTATGGCGTGATTGATTCGGCGAACAGGATCGCCGCGCCGGCGATTGCGGCCGTGCTGGTGAACACGGTACCGCTGTGGTCGATTCTGCTCGTCGATGTGACGACGGCGGTTATCGGCGTCGGGTTCGTCGCGATGATTCGTGTGCCGCGCAAGTCGGGCGTGGTGTCCGCGGACGTCGCTTCGTCCGGGCCTGCGACGGCCGGGCGGTTGGAGGGCGAAGCGGCGTCCGGAGCCGAGGACTCCCGGTCAAT
The DNA here is from genome assembly GCF_006408945.1 of Bifidobacterium sp. UTBIF-78. Lineage (NCBI taxonomy): Bacteria > Bacillati > Actinomycetota > Actinomycetes > Bifidobacteriales > Bifidobacteriaceae > Bifidobacterium > Bifidobacterium sp. UTBIF-78. The sequence continues at coordinate 13,344 of NZ_JFAO01000054.1, read as the reverse complement.
CGCGGCGGTGCTGGCCTCCACATTCCGGCGCTCGGCAGCTGATCTCAAGGCCGGATTCACTTATGCGATGGGACGTCCGTTCCTCAAGGGCGTGATCCTGGGCGATGCGCTCACCTGCTTCATGTCCGTCGCGCCGATGAACCTCACCCTGCTGCTCATGACACGCGAATACGAAGGCATCGACCTGAACCTCGGATTCGTCAACCTCACCACCGCCTCCGACAAACTCGCCGCCAACGAGCTCGGATTGAGCATCGGCATGCTGCTGGGCGGCGCGCTCATGTCCGCGTTCGGCGCGAAACTGCTGCGCGGGGCCCGAGCGCAGATGCTCATGGTGGCGTTCGGCATCGCGATGGTGGGCGTCACCGTCATCGGTCTGGGCACTGCGCCGAACCTGCTCGCGTATCTCATCATCGACGTGCTTAACGGCGTCGTCGCGGCCATGTGTGTGGGCCCGATGCGCACGATCATGCAGTCCGAATCCGATGAGTCGATGACCGGCCGTGTCTTCGGCCTCGACAACACGTTCGCCACGTTCGGCATGCCGCTGGGCATGCTCGTCTTCGCGCCGCTCGCCGACGTGATCCCGATTTCCTGGGTGTTCATCGCCGGCGGGCTGCTCACCCTGCCCGTTGCCTGGTACGTGCGCATGCTGTCGAGGCGGGACACGTCTGCTGTGGCGGGTGCGGCTGGGTGAGCGAATGTATGGATGAACGCAATGGTACTTATGGCGGCGGCGAGTCGTATAGGAGCGGCGGCTAGGGCCGAAGCCGCCCCGGGAGACGCTAAGAACAGTTGCCGGGGCGCCCCTATGGGGTCTTGCGCGCCTTGAAGGACGACATGGCGTCGGAGATGGGCGTCTGATTGGATTGCGGAGGGAATGAGGATTCCTCCGATTGCGATATGTGGAAGGCCGCGCGTCGATATGTTCGATGCGTGTTGGGCGAATCGGTATGGCTGTGGCTGTTGCCCGGCTGTGGGACGCAAATGCAGAATAGGCCGATATGCATTTGTGTCCCACTGGCTCTTTCGGCCGTTTTTCTGGGCGATGGCGGTATTCCGCCGATTTCGTGATGCTGGGTGTGGGACGCAAGTGCATTATTGGTCGAAATGCGCGTGCGCCCCGCAGTGATTTGGGACGCATGTGCAAAAAGGGCGATATTGCATTTGCGTCCCGGCGTGACACCGGCGTGACGCCCGGCGCATCCCGCATGCCATGTCATGCGCAGGGGTCGGAGCGTGTGGCATAATGCCGGCGTTGGCGATTGCAGGTAATCATGCTGAGACCACAATCGTTTGCTGATGCGGAACGTGCACATGCGGGTGCCATGCGAGGAAGGATTGACGGATGACGGTTGGTGTGATGACCGTGGTGGCGATCGCCGCGGTGCTGTACGGATTGGATAAATCATTGGCACCCGGTGCGGGCATTCTCGCCGTGGCCGCGCTCACCGCCGTCATGCCCGCCAAGGAGGCCACCGGCATCACGCTCATCATGGCGATCGTGGCCGATTGGAGCGCCATCTGGGCGTACCGGGGCAACGTGTCGCGCCGCTCGCTCATCCGGCTGTTCCCGTTCGTCGCCATCGGCATCGCGGCAGGCGCCGGATTCCTGTTCGTGGCGGACAACACGGTCACCCGTCTGACCATCGGCGTGATTCTGGCGGTGTTCGTCTCGATGTACTTCCTCTCATTGGCGCGCAAAAAACTTGCCGAGCGCAGGACGGTCGGACGGTCCGGGCAGGCCGAGGCGGAACCGTCGAAGGCCGATGCATCAGATGCCGTGAAGCCGGACGGTACGACGACGGCGGATGATTCGGATGCACGGTCGTCTGCCGTGCCACACACCATTGGCGCGAAAACGTTCGCATTGGCCAAGCGCGTGGTATGCGGCGCGCTCGCCGGCTTCACCACGATGGTGGCCAACGCTGGCGGGCCGATCACCTCCATCTACTTCCTGTCCGAAAACCTGTCGGTCATGCGCTTCCTCGGCACCACGGCATGGTTCTATCTGATTATCAACATGGTCAAGCTGCCGTTTGCCATCGGCCTCAACATGATTACCTGGGCGAACTTCACGGCGATGGCTTGGACGATTCCATTGGTGATTATCGCCGTACTCTGTGGCCGCTGGGTGGCACGTCGCGTCAGCCAGTCCGCGTTCAGCGTGCTCGTCTACGCGCTGTCCGTAGTGGCGGTCATTCGCCTGTTCCTGTGACGCGTCGGGCCATGCATAAAGCATTGGACCATGCGCGAAGCATCGTGCGGTGGTGGGCTGAGGCGCACTCGTGCGACTGTGCTGTAGGCAAACGCATCTCGTCCGCGTCTCCGGCGGGGCAATACGTTACGTTCGCCGCGTTCGATTTGCCGCCGGACAGGCTGAACACGGCGTGAACGGCCCATATACCACAATCCGCACGGAAAAACCAGACTGTTTTGGATGGTATTGATTCCGTATGCTGGGTGCCGTGAATGAACGTATGAAGGAACGCAAGGACGAAATCGGTAACGGCCGCGGGGATGGTCTCACGGAATCGCAGTTGCCGCAGGCCGGCCGCGATGCGGAGCATATGCAGGGGCATTGGGTGTTGGCCCGTCTCGGCAAGCGCGTGCTGCGACCGGGCGGGGAGAAACTCACCAAGCGGATGCTGTCGCATGCGCCGATCGCGGGCAAGCGGGTGGTGGAGTTCGCGCCGGGACTCGGTCGCACCACGCGGCTGATTCTCGACGCCGGTCCCGCCGGCTACACCGGCGTCGACCGGGATGAGCAGGTGGTCAGAATCATCGGTCCGCTGGCCGCGTCGGTGGGCGGCACCTGCATCGAGGCGGATGCCTCGCGGACCGGTCTACCGGATGAGACCGCTGACGTCGTGATCGGCGAGGCGATGCTCACCATGCAGTCCGAACGCGGCAAACGCGCGATTATCGGCGAGGCGCATCGCATCCTCAAACCGGGTGGACTGTATGCGATTCATGAGATGGGACTCGCGCCCGACGATCTTGACGAGTCCATCAAGGAGTCGATTCGCAAGGACCTTGCGCGGGCCATCAAGGTGAACGCGAGACCGCTCACCGCCGCCGAATGGCGTGCGCTGCTCGAGTCGGAAGGATTCGAGGTGCTCTGGCACGGCGTCGAGCCGATGGCGCTGCTCAAGATGCGCCGCAATATCGCGGACGAAGGGCTGGCCGGCGTGCTGCGCATCATGCGCAACGTGTTGACACATCCGGATCTGCGTGCGCGCGTGATTGAGATGCGCCGCGTGTTCAACACCTACGGCGACGCGCTGACCGGCATCGCCTTCGTGGTGCGCCGCAAGGGTTGACGACATATGCGGCGTGAATCGCGTCTGACGTGTCTGGATGCGATTAAGCTGAAAATCGATGAATCGTCGGTGCCGGGCATTGTACGCAATCATGGTGCCCGGTGCCGTAAGCCGGCCACGGACGGCCGGTAGGCGACGGAACGAAGACGTACGGATTGTACGGATAGGAATAAAGGAGTCCCGATATGACCAACGGTGCAACGCCCAACACCACAACTCCCAACAGCATGGCATCCGAAGCGACGGACGAAACCAACGCCGGCCAGCCGATGGTGATGGAGTTCATCGACGCACTCGCCCCGATGGTCGAGGTGCAGCCCGAGGCCACGGTCTCACGTACCGTGATGCAGGTGGAGGGTGCGAACGTCGTGCTGTTCTCCTTTGACAAGGGCCAGGAGCTGAGCGAGCACACCGCCGCGATGCCGGTGCTCGTGCAATGCCTCGAAGGCCATCTCAAGGTGACCGGCGGCGGCAGGACCGTGGACCTCGTGCCCGGCGGCATCCTGCACTTCCCGACCCGGCTGCCCCACGCGGTCTACGCTGAGGAGGCGTCGAAAATGATGCTCATCATGATGCGGCGCTGACCGACGTGGCACGGACCGGCGCTGACCGGCACGGACCGGCGCGCCAATGTCGCCAGCGATTCCCCGCGGGACGAGATCATCGCGGAATTCCCTCGGCAATGGGTCTACGCCGAGGATGCGCCTACACTGGTGTTTGTCAGGATGCATCATTGACCGATGCGTCATTGATGTCGGTGAGCGCTCGGGGAATTACCCGAGTGATTCCTTGATTCCGATGATGGGAGGCCATGGGCATGGAAGCTGGAATGGAGACGAATATGGGGTTGACGCAACGTGGAGCCGGCCCGACCGTGGGCCTTGACGACATTAGGACCGTCGCCAATGTGGGCACAGGCACGATGGGTCACGCCATCGCGTTGCAGTTCGCGCTCGCCGGGTGTGCGACGCGCCTCGTCGGACGTAGCGAATCGTCGCTGGACCGCGCGATGTCTAACATCCGTGCGGACGCCGGGACATTCGCGGACGCCGGCCTGCTGCGTGACGGCGAGAGCGTGGACGACGTGCTCGCACGCATCACGCCGGTCATCGGCTACGAACAGGGGGTCGCCGACGCCGACTTCATCATCGAGGCGATCGCCGAGAACCTCGACGTCAAACGTGAGGCCTGGCGTGAGATTGAACAGTTTGCGCCCAAGGAGGCGATCTTCGCCACGAACACGTCCGGACTGAGCCCGACCGCCATCGCTTCCGTGCTTGAACGCCCGGAACGGTTCGTAGTCGCGCACTTCTGGAATCCCGCCCACCTCATGCCGCTGGTCGAGGTCGTGCCGGGCGAACGCACCGACCCGCAGGTACTCGACACCACCGTCGAGCTGATGCGCCGCATCGGCAAGAAGCCGGCGAAGCTCAACCGTGAGGCGCTCGGCTTTATCGGCAACCGATTGCAGATGGCCGTGCTGCGCGAGGAGTTCCACATCATCCAGGAGGGCATCGCCGACGCCGCCACCGTCGATGACGTGATGAAGTACAGCCTTGGACGGCGTTGGAATCTGGTCGGTCCGGTCGCCAGCATCGATCTGGGCGGCCTCGACGTGTTCTACAACATCAGCACCTACCTGTTCGACGACATGGACAACGGCACCGGTCCGAGCCCGCTGCTCGCCGAGAAGGTCAAGGCCGGCGACCTCGGCGCGAAAACCGGGCGCGGTTTCTTCTCCTGGCAAGGCGAGACCGGCAAACGTATTATCGAGCAGCGTGACGCGGCCTTGCTCCAGGCTCTGAAGGACGATGCCGCTGTAGAGCAGTGAGCATGGGATTGGATGCGGTTTGTCAGATTCTTTCCTCCACGTTCGGAGCTGAAGGGGAATCGTTCCTCCACCACTGGTTCATGTGGGTGAAGCCTACCGTGGATGGGCTACGTTCCATTGATCGCGAATATGCCAATGCCTGAGATTTTCAGCTTCTCTGGATATTTTTGGTTATTTTCGCAAGCTCTAAATGATGTTGTCGGATGGAACTCATTGCAGGAACCATCGCCATGCGGGAATCACTTCGATGGTTCCCGTTGGCACGGTGATTTCACCTTTCTCGTCTAGTGAGATGAGGGTGCCGTGGTTCAACCCGGTATTGCTCATCGCTGCTGATAGATTGCCGATTTCACTGCGGAACTTGTCGCTTAATGATTGATCGCCGAAGTCCGTGACCGCAGTACGGTCGATGCCGGTCTGCGCGGCGACCTGAATCAGCTGATACGGCTCTCCGGTCGCCTCGTCTCCGACGATGAAGTCCACTTCCGGACAATTGGCAGCTGAATACGAGGCGATGGTATTGGTTCGATTGCCGCCGTAGCGTCGTTTGAGTTCGACAAACACCGCCGTCTCCAGTCGTTGTCCGAGGTCGAGATGGTTGGCTGGGGCCACCGCGAGGGAGAGTCCGGGGTCCACGGAGTACACCTTGTACGGGGTCTTGGGATTGTCCCGTATGGAAAGGGTAAAGTCGCCTACCTTAAACAGCAGGTGTGCATCTTCGAAATCATCCATCAAATCATATAGTTTGCCGCCGGAGACAGGTATCTGCATGCTTCGCATCGCTTTGACCTGCGCGTTGACGGAGAATTTGAGTCCTGTGGACCGTAACGCATTGCGGGAGAATCGTGTGGCAACGCGCAGGGATGTGGTGCCGAATCGTTCCAGAACGTCCTTGGTGACAATCTCATCGGCATATCCTTGCAGCATACGCATGCGGTCGAGCGTGCCCATGCGTTGCACTGCGGGGAATCCTCCGGTGTTGAGATAGTCGTTGCATGCGGATTGCAGCGGCCTTCGCGTGTTCGCAGGGTATTCGCCGGCGACGCTCGTTGTGGAAATGCCATGGAATAGGCAGTATTCCCTGAAGCTCAGAGGCCACATCTCCCTTGATAGTGAGCGCCCACGGAAATTCGTCGGGATGTCCGAGGACAGCAACTTCGATGAGGAACCGGTGAGCACAATAGTGACGTTATGCTGTTCGGCTACACGTCGGATAAAGTTCGTCCAATATGGAGCCTCTTGAATCTCGTCGAAAAGAAGATAGCAGCCATCCAAAGCGTCAGGCACCATGCGGTAATAGGTATCGAGAAGGTCGGCGAGCGTGTGGTCGGTGAACGGCATGATGCGTTCGTCGTCGAATGAGAAGTGGAACAGCTTTGTACGCGGAACTCCGGCGGCGATAAGCCGGTCCATGAGCTGGTACATGGCATAGGTTTTGCCGCATCGTCGTACGCCGGTGATGGTGTAGATCACATTGTTGCGCGCCGGTTCGGGAACCTCGATGGATGCGCTGTCGCGTTCAATGTATTCGGGGACTCGAAAGTCGAGATATTCGGCGATCAACGATGACAACGACATAATGCTCTCCATCTTCATTTGCTGACAGTAAAGATTATATCCTATCTTCACTCGCTGGAGATGAAGATTGATGTGAATCTTCTCTTGTGAAAAGTGAAGATTGAGGTTGGTCTTTTGCTCCAGTTATGCGCGGGCGCTTTCGGCGCGCTCGTTGGGTTTGGATGTTTGGCTTTCACCCGCGCCAGCGCCAGCGCCCGCGTCCCGCGGCACGATGCGGGGGAGGAGCTCCTCGGACATGAACCGGCCGATTTCGGTGGGGTTGATGAGGTCGGGGTTATTGAGCGCCGCACGGAACAGGCCGAGGATGCCCGAGAGGTAGAAATGCTTGAGCAGTTCCAGCCGCCGGCGTTCCCGCGGGTCCTTGATGTCCTCGATGTTGGGTGTGTCGGGGAAGAGGATCGGCTGGATGTACGGCCAGACGCTGTTTTCGGCGCGCTCCACGAACTTCGGGTCGCCATGTGGGCCGAGCAGCACCTTGCCGTAGCGGAACAGCGTCATGGGCACCTCCGTCAGTTCCGGGGTGATGGCAAGTTTGCCGTCATGCATCGATGCGTTGAGCATCGCGTCACGCTGGGCGATGAGGTCGTCCTCGATCTGGTCACGCACGTCGCGCACCGAGGAGAAGTACAGGTAGAACGTGGCCCGGTTGTAGCCGGCCAGATCGGTGATCTGCTTGACGCTGATCTTCTCGATGGGCTTCTCCTCATAAAGCTTCCAAAACGCCTCCTTGATATTGCGGATGGTCTGACCGGTCAGTTCCGGGTTCTTCTTGGCCATGAGGTGCGCTCCTTGGTGATTCGCATGAATCGCTCGATAGATTCCGGGAAATTGTTGATTGATGTACGGCGATGACCTCATTATCGTGTTATCCGACGACATAGTGTCGAGTGATTAACGAGAGGAACCAACCACCATGTCATTCCTGGAATTCCATGACGTCGTGCGTCAGTACGGCAGCGGAGAATCGGCTGTTCTGGCGCTCAACCACGCCACCTTCGACATCGAGCGGGGCGAGCTCGCCATCATCCTCGGCGCATCCGGCGCCGGCAAGTCCACCACGCTCAACATCCTCGGCGGCATGGACCGCGCGACTTCGGGTACGGTCACCATCGACGGCAAGGACATCGTCAAGGCCAGCGAGGCGGAACTCACCGATTACCGCCGTTTCGACGTCGGCTTCGTCTTCCAGTTCTACAACCTCGTGCCCAACTTGACGGCCCTGGAGAACGTGGAGCTCGCCTCGCAGATCTGCCCCGACGCGCTCGATGCCCGCGAGACCTTGGAGAAAGTCGGACTCAGCGACCGTCTCGGCAACTTCCCGGCGCAGCTCTCCGGCGGTGAGCAGCAGCGCGTCGCCATCGCCCGCGCGCTCGCCAAGAACCCGAAGCTGCTGTTGTGCGACGAGCCTACCGGCGCGCTCGACTACAACACCGGCAAGCAGATTCTTCAGCTGCTGCAGGACGCCTGCCGCGACCGCGGCATCACCGTGGCGCTGGTGACCCACAATTCCGCCCTCGCGCCGATGGGTGACCGCCTGATTCGCTTCCGCTCGGGCAAGGTCACCGAAATCACGATGAACGCCAATCCGACGCCCATCGCGGACATCGAATGGTAAAGGGGTGAACGCTATGGCACATGCACAACAACACGCGAAACGGCGCGTGCGAGCGAAACGCGCCGCGCTCTACAAGGATGCCTGGCGCGCCATCGCATCCAACGGCAAACGATTCGCGGCGATCGCGGTGATCGTCGCGGTCGGTGTGATGATGATGGGCGCGCTTTCGTCCATCAGTAACGATCTGCGCGGCGGTCTCGACGGTTTCTTTGACAAGACCGACATGCACGATCTGAGCATCGTCTCCACCTACGGCTTCGACGATGACGACGTCAAGGCCCTGTCCGATGTGGACGGCGTGGGCGCGGTCGCCGGCCAGCGGTCGGCCAGCGCATACACCAGAATCGACGGCAAGCAGTCGTCCGCCACGGTGACCGCGCTGAACGATCAGGGCCTTGACCAGCCGTATCTGACTGATGGTCGCCTGCCGGAGAAGGCGCGCGAGATCGCCGTCACCGAGCAGTATCTGACCGACAGCGGCAAGGCGTTGGGGGATACGCTGACGTTCACGCTGGACGAATCCACGTCCGTGGCGCAGCTGATTTCCGGGGCGTCCGGTTCATCTGATTCGTCGTCCGGTGATTCGTCCGATTCGTCCGATTCGTCCGATACGTCGAGCGAATCCGATTCCGACACGTTCGCGACCGGCGAGTACACCATCGTCGGCACCGTCATCGACCCGAACGACATCGTCAACCCGTCCGGCCCGATGGCGCTGATCTCCGGCGCCAAAACCGTCTACCCGCTGTTCGTCTCGCCCGAAGCCGTGGCCGAGACGGATGCGCCGTACACGTCCGCGCTCATCAGCGTGGACGGCGCCGCCGACCTCAACACATATGAAGACGATTATCTGGCGCTGGTCGAACGGGCCCAGACCGGTATCGAGAAGATCCAATCATCCCGCGAACAGGCCCGCACCGACGCCATCAAGGATGCCGTGCGCGAGCCGGTCGAGAGCAAACTGGACGAACAGAAGCGAACCATCGCGGCCTTGCCCGATGGCAGCCCGATGAAGGCCACCGCCGAGCAGAAGATCGCTGACGCCGAATCCCAGCTGGAATCGAAGCTCGACGCCCTGCCGGAGGCCAACTGGATCATCCGCGACCGCAGTGCCTTGGCCAGCTACGCGGACGTCAAGACCGAAGGCGAGATGATTTCCCGCCTAGGCAAGCTGTTCCCGATCCTGTTCCTCGTCATCGCGATCCTCGTGAGCCTGACCGCCGTGGCCCGCATGGTGGAGGAGGATCGTCAGCTGATCGGCACGTACAAGGCCCTTGGCTACACGCGCGGCGAGACGATGCTCAAGTATCTCATCTACTCGTCCGCGGCGGTGTTCGCGGGAGGTGTGGTCGGCGGCCTCATCGGTCTGGCCGGGCTGCCGTTCGTGTTCACCAAGCGCATGCTGCACATCCTTTATGTGATCCCGACCTATCCGCTCATCATCGACTGGCGTATCGGCATCGGCGGCATCCTGCTGTTCCTCGTGCTCATCGCCGGCAGCGCGATGGCCGTGTGCGCAGGCTCGCTGCGGCTCCAGCCGGTAGAACTGCTGCGCCCGAAGGCGCCGAAGGCCGGCAAGACCATCGTGCTGCAGCGCATCGGTTTCGTCTGGAATCATCTGAGCTTCCTCGGCAAGGTGACCGCGCGCAACCTGTTCCGCTACAAGTCCCGTGCGTTTATGGTCATCATCGGCGTGCTCGGATGCACCGCGCTCATGACCGCCGGTTTCGGCATGGCCTCCTCCGCGATGACGATGATGCCCCGACAATTCGGCGAGATCGCCACCTACGACGTGATGGCCGTGACCAAGCCCGCCGACCACGACAAGGCGCAGAAGGCGCTGGACGGCGACGATGCGGTGGAGTCGTCGGTCCCGTTGCATCTGGAGAGCGCGACGCTGTCCGCGGGCGGTGACGTTGACGGTAACGGTGAGGCCGGTGAAGGTGACGCCGGTAATAGCGAGTCCGGTGAGACCGATAATGGTGGAGCCGCCGAGGACGGCAAGCTGACCGTGCAGCTCATGGTCATCCCGGACGGCGAGTCGCTTGACGGCTACCTCGACCTGCATACGACGGACGGCCAGCCCATCGCGCTGGACGAGGGGAGCGAGGCCACGGCGGTCGTCACCGCGAATGCTGCGAAGACCTTCGGTCTGGACGCCGGCGGCACGGTCGAAATCGCCGATGCGATGATGGATACCGCCCAGGTGAAGGTTACCGGCGTGGCCCAGTACTACACCGGCAACATCGTGGTCATGTCCGAAGCCGCCTATCGGGCCGCGTTCGATGTGGATGACGATACGGACCTCGCGCTCAACGCCGACCTCATCAAGGTGAAGGGCGACGGCGACGCGCAGATCGCGTTCGCCGATGACCTGACCGGACAGGACGAATACCTGACGGTGGTGAGCACCGCCAAGCAGACGCGCGACTTCGCCAAGAGCTTCCTCATCTTCTTCGTGATGATCGGCTTCATCGTGGTCATGGCGGCGATCCTCGCGGTGGTGGTGCTCTACACGCTCGCCTCCACGAACATCTCCGAACGCGAACGCGAACTGGCGACCATCAAGGTGCTCGGCTTCCGCAAGAAGGAGGTGCATGGCTACGTCAACAAGGAGATGCTGCTGCTGGCTGCCATCGGCATTGTGATCGGTCTGCCGTGCGGCCGTGGTCTGCTCGGGTTCCTGCTGGGCCAGCTCAACCTGCCCGGCATGAACATCGTGCCGCATGTGGCCTGGTACTGCTACGCGCTCGCCGCGCTGCTGGCGTTCGGTTTCACGGTGATTGTGGAGAAGGCGACGAACAAGTCGCTCGACCGCATCGACATGGTCGGCGCCCTCAAGAGCCCGGAGTGATGTTGTTACGCGACGCAGCTGTGGGTGGCTGCGTAGTCGGGAGCTGAGATGTTGCACGGCTGCGTGGCTGCGGTGTTGCGCGGGGACTTTGGGGCCTCGCGCAGCACCGGATCATGCGATGGTGCAGCGGTTCCGGAGACTGAGGGACGTCTCGGGATTCTCGCCGGCCCGTGGTGTCGGCGTCGATGGAGCGCCTTTGCGCCGGAATCGTTGGCGTGGTCGGGGCTGGTTTCCCAAGCGTGACAGATTGAAGCGCGGCGGATGACGGTGTAGGATGTTGCATGGTAACGCAAACACGTGGTTATGGTTGTTGGGGTTCTGTGGTTGGACCATGATTGTCGTGTGTGACCTGCATGAGGAGGTGGGGTGCCACTATGATGTGGTGCCGTTTCCGGAATCGGTGTTGGGGTTGGTCGCGCTGATTCTGCGGGAGCGGTTTCGTCTTTATGCCGTGTCGTCGGGCTGGGTTTCCCGGTGAATGGCTGCGGATGCGGGGCATGGCTGCCCGACGCTGATGCGACAGTCGACTCAATGAGGAGTTATTGATATGAATATCAATTGGAAGAAGACCATTGCCATCGTTGCATCCGCCGCGGTTCTGCTGTCCGTGGCCGCCTGCGGTTCCAGTACAGCTTCGGACGCAGGGGATTCCGGTTCCAAGAGTGGCAAGAAGACCGTCGGTTTCGTGGCGGTCGGTCCCGAGGGTGGCTACCGTACGGCTAATGAGAACGATATCAAGGCGGCGTTTGACAAGGCCGGTTTCGATTTGGTGTATGCGCCGACGCAGAACAACGACCAGCAGAAGCAGATTCAGGCGTTCAACAAGTTCGTCAACGACGAGGTGGATGCGATTGTGTTGTCCTCCACTGAGGATTCGGGTTGGGATGATTCCCTGAAGAAGGCGGCCGAGGCGGAGATTCCGGTGTTCACGGTGGATCGTCATGTGGAGGTGAAAGACGCCGAGGCGAAGAAGGCCGTGGTCGCCTACATCGGCCCGGATCACGAGTGGCAGGGCGAACAGGCCGCTGAATACGTGAACAAGAACTTCCCGGACGGTGCCAACGGCATCGTTTTGGAGGGCCCGGCCGGCTTGTCCGTGGTCAAGGACCGTACCAAGGGCTTCAATGCGAAGATCGCCTCCAACCAGAAGATTCTCGAGTCCCAGTCGGCCAACTGGTCCACCGACGAGGCCAAGACCGTGACCGCCGGCCTGCTTGATAAGTACAAGAGCGAGAACATCTCGTGGATTTTCGCCCAGAACGATGAGATGGGTCTGGGTGCCGCGCAGGCCGTGGATGCGGCCGGCATGAAGGGCAAGGTGAAGATTATCGCCGTGGATGGCACGAAGGCCGCGCTCGAGGCGGTGGCGAAGGGTGATCTGGCATTCGACATCGAGACCAACCCGTTGTTCGGTTAGGCCACGGCCAAGGCTGTCGAGGACCATCTCGCTGGCAAGTCGGTGGAGGAGAACACCATCGTGGAGTCCAAGACGTTCGACCAGGCGCAGGCGCAGGCCGCCCTCGACTCCGGCGAACGCCAGTACTGACAGGTTTGTCGACGAGTGAAGGTCGCTCGCCGGAACAGGCATAAGATCCCTCGCTGATATTGCTTTTCAGGTTTTTGGCCCATGGAATGTCATAGGTGTCATAGGTGTCATAGGTGGCTGCCATGGGTCGAAAACCTTTTTTCGGGCTCGTTCGATTGCGTCACGGATAGGGTGCGGGAGCTTGGGCCGGCCGGGTGTCGGACGGATGGGCGAATGTTTTCGCGGACCCGTCGGACCTACACGCCAAAATCAGAAGAGCCTTGGTGCGGGTTCCGCACATGGGGGAGCCGCCCGCCTCCCGTGGTTCGGGTGGCGGGCGGCTCCGTTGCGTGTGATCGTCAGGCGAGGCGTCGGCGGGCAAGGCCGACGGCGATGCCCGCTGCCAGCAGGACCGCGGACATCAGGGCGACGGCCGTGACCGCCGCGCCGGTCCGAAGGCGGATGAGGCATGCGATTTTGTTTTTGACGATTGCGGAAAGCCTTGGCCGTGTACACCTGGCTTTGTACGGCTCGCGACTTTCGAATAGTCTGTATGGCGGTGCGGCGGGCGAGGTTATCTGCGGTCATTCCGCAATTGTCGATGCGGTTTGTGGCTTC